>NZ_JXUW01000013.1 GCF_000949255.1 Ferrimicrobium acidiphilum DSM 19497
CTATAGGAACCAGCCAGATCAAGGGTTCCCCACTTGATATCATCACGCCACTCCCTGGGCTGACTAGCTATCCACTTCTTTGGCTCCGCTCCTCCTTTACCAGGAACTACATCAAGAAGGGTTGCGCTCATAACGTCCACGATTGAAGTAGACCACTTCTGGGTCCGATAGCGACCCTCGCGATAGAACAGGGTCTCATCTAATCCAAGTGCACGAACCTTGTCAAAGCGATTTGGATCCTCAACGAGGGGAGTCCCATAGGCAATCACAGCATCATTGATTGTGTGCCAGTCACAATCAAGCTCTCTGGCTACCGATGACACCGATCGTCCGTCTCTACCAACCACTCGGGTTGCGAATCTAGCTGCCCTATCGGTGAGTTTTAGCCTTGGGGCTGCGATCCTAGTGTCCACATCACTCCATGACGCAGAAGAACAGTTCTCATCCTTACACTCCCACCTGCGTTTGTGCCAGATGAGCCTTACGGGACGGCCAAAGCTTTGTAGATCAATCAGCTCTACTAGTGAGCCTCCCTTGGAATAACTCATCCCATTACAGACTGGGCATTTTGGCCGCTCACCCAGACACTCGATATGGACCCGAAGGGGTGTCTTTGAATCTTCGTCACCCAGATCCTCGACACCAATCAAATTGACGTCCTTTAGACCGAGCAAGATCTCTGCAATGCGGATAGGATTTTGTTCCACAGGGGTCCTCCAGTGATGAGTTGTTACTAATCCCATTCTGGCAGAGCCCCTGTGACCCTCCCAAACTCACCCCTAGTGCGTGGCTATACCCGACTAATTTCCCCACTTAAATCCGAAGTCCCCTATTGCGTTGGCACACGTCTGTGACTCCATGGTTTTGGGGACGCTGTCATAGCCTTGAAGTACAGTGGCGTTGTTTGGGTTGTTCGAGGTCCGAGGTGGAGCCTTTGCCCGATAGAGGGCGGATGAGATTGTGACCCAGGTACCTCTGCGATCTGAAGGTAACGTTTGGCCCACCCTGGAGACCTATATATGGTCGAGCAGATGCCACCGTCAAGTGTCCTGTCGGATCTAGATAGATTACAGTCCTTGCGAGAGACTAGCTGAATAGAATGCCCTGACTTAGCCGTGGATTTATAATGTCGATCCAACCGGATCGGTCAAACACTGCTCAGCTTGGCAGTACTCCGTCACAACCACATAGACATCCCGGTGGAATATAGGTGAGGATGTTGCGGTCCCTGCTTGTTCTGCGAGGGATATCTTTCGGAATGAGCATCCTTTCAAGTCAGATATTGGCGGCTCCATCCACTGAGCATTGCAGTATGGTTAGACAACAGCCTGCCTGGCGTGGATCCAAGACCGTGAGCCGTTCGACCATGAGGCCGCCGAGACCCTCAGCGAGACCCTCAGCGAGACCGAGGTGTAGCTGGCACACAGTATCAGGATCAGATTCGGCAACATCGGCGAATGGACAGCGCTGAAGCACAAAGTCGATTCGCCGTCCCCTCTGGACCCGCTGTGGGCGAAATCCACGTCGGGTAATCTCCGCTTCGAGCAGTTCGACTCCTTCTGTGCTACCAACCAGTTCCGCTGCACGGCGGTTCCCGTCTTGACGACCTACCTCGCGTGGGCTTTGCCCACTGCGGATGGCGTCGCTCAGCAGGGTAGCTAGCCAGGAGTACGCCCCGGGGAGATTCCATTTCCCTGCAGCCTCTGGGTGAGCCCGATACAGCAAACCGGGGCGGCCCGGGCGGGAACGTTTCTCGATCTCCTCAGCAATCAGTCCGGCCTCCTTTAGAACTGCGAGGTGCTGACGCACTGCATTGTGATTGAGGTGTACGAATTGCGTAAGCTCGGCGACGCCCACTGGGCCAGGTGCATCAACTATGTAACGAAATAAGCGGTGACGTGTTCGGTCACCGAGAGCCCTGGCCTCTTGCTGGAGCTCGTGGTTGACCATAGTGTCTTTTGCTTCATAAGACTTGCTCACGATTACCTGCATGCTTCTGAAGTTCACCTGCTACTAGCTAAAGTCTAGTTTCACTATCGCTTACGTGCGGACAGAAGCCGACTCCTGCATAGCTGTCAAGCTGAGCGAACATCTCTGTTGCACTCCATGGAGAAGCCAGGTCATGGTGAGCTTGGTTCACGACTGGAAGAAAAAGCACCTCGGCAAATCCTCGCAGGCAAGCGCCTCAGAAAGCAAACTCGTGCGCTTTCACGGAGGGCCACAGAGAACGAGGTTCTCTTTGTGTACCATCCACTCGATGGTGGCCAATGCGTTCGCAACACGAGTTGACGCGATGGACACCGAATGCTCAAAGCCTGCGGGCCAGAAAGGTTAACCGCGCTGCGGTGCAGCGCTAGTGTCGCTGCATTCCTTCCTATGCTCTCGGTGGCAAGGAGTACTCGACGGAGTTAATAGGATCCCATCGTTTAGCCTTGGCCGTTAGTGTAGGCTAAAAGACGTTACCCTCAAAGGTGGGGTGACCAGACCTGCTCGGCGATCTCCTCGACCCGAGGGTTGGTAGTCGTCTTCCACGTGATCCCGGACCTTCGCCATCTTCACAACACGTTCAAGGCTGGCTTTTAGGGCCCTTGATGAGTCCCGCGAGTAAACATGGCAATATCCTTTACCTGATGGACAAGGGTCCAAGCGGCACCACTCCGCGACAAATCTAGCCCAGTAGAACAGCGCCGGTAGCGCAGACTAGCTGAGATTGAGGGCAGCGTACTTTACGTCCAGGTACTCCTGAATACCCTCGAAGCCGCCTTCCCTGCCGAATCCGGAGTGCTTGACGCCGCCGAACGGGGCGGCCGCATTGGATACCAGACCCTGATTGACTCCCACCATACCCGACTGAAGTGCGTCGATGGCCAGATGTACCCGTTTGAATGACTCCGTGAATATATAGGACACAAGCCCATAGTTGGTGTCATTGGCTAACGCATACGCCTCATCATCATCGTCAAAGGTATAGATCGGAGCAACGGGACCGAAGATCTCCTCCCGGAATATCCTCGCACCCCTAGGGACTCCCGTTATAACCGTTGGCGCATAAAAATAACCCTTGTCACCAACTCGATCACCACCGGTAAGAAGACGCCCGCCAGCTGCGGTCGCCTCTTCTAACAAACCGGAGACTTTCGTCAGCGCATCTTGATCTATAAGCGGTCCGACCTGCGCCCCAGCAACCGTTCCGCGAGCAACCTTCATCTTCGACAGCTCTTCAGCAAGACGCTCCGAGAACGAGTCTGCGAGGTCTTTGTGCACCAAGATACGGTTCGCGCTCGTGCAAGCCTCTCCACCATTACGCATCTTCGCGAATATCGCCCCTGGAATCGCCTTATCGAGGTCTGCATCAGAAAAGACGATCAATGGCGCATTGCCACCAAGCTCCATGGAGAGTCGAAGGAGATTGGTAGACGCATTACGCATCAACGTCTTGCCAACCTCGGTGGAGCCAGTAAACGAAAGTTTCCTTAGTCGAGTATCGCCAATTAAGCGATCTGTAATGACGTCAGGTTCAGAGGTATTGACAATGTTGAGCACACCAGCTGGTAGTCCAGCCTCAAGCAGGATCGATCCCAGGGCCAGCGAACACAAAGGGGTCTGCTCAGCAGGCTTGAGAATGACCGTGCACCCCGCAGCAAGTGCTGGTCCAATCTTTCTGGTGCCCATGGCAAGCGGGAAGTTCCAAGGAGTAATCAGATAGCACGGCCCGACCGGTGACCGAGTGGTCAGCACCTTAGTTATGCCATCAGGCGAACGGTAGTACTCCCCCTTCATCCGAACGGCTTCCTCAGAGAACCAGCGAAAGAACTCGGCAGCATATGCAACCTCACCCTTGGACTCCGCTACCGGCTTTCCCATCTCCAGAGTCATCAAAAGCGCAAGATCATCCTGTCTAGCCATAATCAACTCGAAGGCAGCACGGAGAATCTCCGCGCGAAAACGTGGCGCAGTCGCAGCCCAACTCGCTTGTGCTCGAGATGCTGCCTCTAGGGCATCGATCGCATCCTCCGGACCTCCGTCAGCGACCATGGCTATGGAGTCGCCAGTCGCGGGATCCTCGACTCTCAACTCGTTACCGGAACGAGCGTGACGCCATTCGCCACCAATCAGAAGACCCATTGGTACGCTAGCAACGACTCTCTCTTCTTCCACACTCATCGCCATCTTCACTCCTTCTCACAACACGTCATCGAACCACAGACCCAAAGCGACGTCCTGCCTGCCACCTTACTCTAAATCGAAACCGTTCTAGCTGCGCAGTTTGCCAACAGCACAAAGCAAGGTCAAGCTCCAAGAGATAACGAGCCCTACCTACTCTCCGCAGCGACATCCAGGGCCTCTACGAACTATACACCGTCGCAATAAGCCGAGCGTGTCGAGGTGCAACTGCTCACACGAGCCTCAGCTATACCACCATACCCCAAAGATCCGACCAAGATCGAATAGAGAATAAAACGTTCAGAAAACCGTGACGAATACCAGACCGAGCTATTAGCGCCATGATCGAACAGGCGCGCCTAGCTCAAATAGACTGGATAGCAGTTTGTCGCTCACGCTGCTGTATTTTTACGCTTAGACCGACCTCTCCGAATCAGACTTACAACAACGCCAACGATGATGCCGACAATGACGATCGTCGAGATCATTGAGATCAGCTTTAGGACAAAGGAGATCAAGGCGAAGGCGATGATCAACCCTAAGATTCCCAACACTACCTTGATGATGTTGCTCATAGCAACCTCCTCTCAAGAAGCCATTCTAGCGCGCCATGGACCGCAGACCAAAGGAAGGCGCTTCGCAAAGTCCCATCTAAGTCAACAGGCAGCTGCTAGCTAGTAATATCGCGTTGCGAGAAGTTAAATACTGCAAGTAGATAGAACACAGCCATCCACCCCAGCTGTTCAAGGAGATCTTTATAGATGGGACCAGCAATAATCGGAGACCGAAAAATGTTGATGAATGACGACCAGTAGTTCGAAAGCAGGATAGGTCGAATCTTCTCGAGCTGTGGAATAGCGTCAAGCACCTCCGACGCAATCGCTACCGTCACCGCTATCGAAGTCGCCGCCAACGAGGAGGAGGTAAAGGTGGAGACGGCGATGCCAACCATGGTGACCGAGAAGATCGAGGCACCCACAACAAGGGCGGCGAGCATCGCCTCGCTGACTCCGTGCAGGAAAGATATCGGTACCCCTGAAAGGGTAATCACCTGATGATGAGGGAACAAAATAGAACCGGCAACCAAACCTATAACAGCTATTGTGAGGCTCAATGCAAGCGTGTACACCAAAGACGCCACGATCTTGGCATGAATAATTCTTGCTCTCGGCACGCGACGTACCAAAAGATAGCGCAAAGAACCATTAGCAGCATCGCCTGCGACCGAATCGCCTGCAATGATGGAGGCGGCGAGTGGGAGAATCAAGGTCTCCATCGACGCAAGCGCAGCGAGCGGGAGAAAGACCGCATTCTGGGTGATCTCAGCAAAGAACGCGGGGCCACCCCCATGGGGTCCACCATGACTGGCAAAACGAACGACTATCCCTAGAAGAATCGGAACTAGCGAAATTAACCCGAGGATGATCAGGTTCCGTGGCCTTCGAAAAACCCGCTTCAGCTCCTCAACGAACATCGAAACCCTCACCAACTTCAGCGATAAAAATCTCTTCCAGACTTGGAGTAAGCCAGGTAAACTCAGCGATCTCAATACCGTCGACAATCATCGCCTGCAATAGACGCGGTCCATCCTTCGGACTCAGATCCGCCATCACCGCCGGCCCATCTAACCTCGCTTGAGGACCAATCAGCTCCATGATGCGACCAACCGGGGTTCCTAGAATCTTCAGTTGTTGGGGGTAATCGCTTCGCAGTTCGTCGAGAGCTCCAGACTTCACCAAACGACCTTGTGACATGAAGGCAACGTGCGAACAGATCTGTTCTGCCTCTGCGAGAAGGTGGGTAGAGATAAACACGGTTTTGCCTCTTGCAGCCAACTCCCCGATCAGACGACGAACCTCACGCATACCACTCGGATCGAGTCCATTAGTTGGTTCGTCAAGAATATAGAGATCTCGCTCGCCCAGAAGTGCCTGTGCGAGTCCGAGCCTCTGACGCATTCCCAATGAGTAGCGACCAACCGGCCTGTCCACCACCATCTCAAGGCCGACCGCCTCTAACGCATCTGCAATCAACTTGGGACGCCCTGATCGCCGGATCCCCTCAGCAGCCAAGAACCGATCCAAGTTCTGGCGTGCGCTTAGATACGGCACGTATCCGGGACCCTCTATAAAGGCACCGACCCTTGGGAGAACCCGATGGAGTCGAGAGCTCTTCTGTTCGCCCAGCAGAGAAAAGCCACCAGCATCGGCGAAAATGAGCCCAAGAACGATGCGTATAGTGGTGGTCTTGCCAGCCCCATTGGGGCCTAGAAACCCAAAGACAGCACCTTCGTTGACCGAGAAGGTCACCTCGTCAACCGCTGTTTGGCCACCGAAACGCTTGGTGAGGCCATCAGCCTCTATGATGGCGACACTCACCTAGCAGACAGACTAGAACCCAAGCGCCCCAGCGTCGCTCTCTAACACGGAGCTGCGCACAGCACCGGCAAGAATCGACCCATTGGGCAAGACCAACATATTTACTAGTTCGGTGTGGATCAAGCTCGCCGTACCACCATTTGCGAGCGTGACAGGAGTTTCGAGATCGCTGAGGGCTGTAGAGCCGAGTGCACTCGACAGCTTGCTCAAACTACCCTTTGGGAGCTCGACAACCGTCTGCCAGCTTGTTCCTAGCGTCACTGGCTTCGTAGTAGAGGTAAACGGCGAGAACATAGACTTAAGTTGACTCGCGGTGACCGTATTTACCGTGGTACCCGCAGGCGGGGTAAAACTGAAGTTGGTCGCGCTTGGGCTAGCGAAACTGATCGACTGGTAGTCCATCTGCAGCACCGGCGTGGAGGAGTGGACCGAATACACCGAGACCCCTAGCACATGATAGTTCTTTGCATCCACGGAGAGCCGAATAGACGAGATCGACGATCCACTCTGGAGCGGTGCCAACGACAGCGTATAGGCAGCATGTCCAGCCACGTAAACATTGGATCCAAGCTTGACTTGTGACGTTGGAGCCAGCCGATTCACGAGGTTATCGGCCGCAACCGTCGGGTTAGTCCCCTGGCTAAGCGCAGTGGACTGCGTCGTAGAGCTAGCTTGAAAGTGGGAGGCCTTAGATCCAGCTGAACTCCAGAGCCATGCCCCACTGCTGTTTACGTATAGATCCCTCTCCGATTGGGCATTGATCTCTTGCACCCTGAGGTTCGGGCCGGCCCCTCGATAGACCATCAGCTGCGAAGTACCTTCAGGCAACGCCACACTCTGCCCTAAGCTCGATAGCAGGGAGGCATCGGAACCGAGCATATTCGATGTTATCTGGAGCTGGCCGGAGTATTGCACTGGGGCTGCACCCATGACGGCAGCTATGAGTTGGGAGGGTGACATCGGCTGCAACAGAGGGTGCTGTGCATTGGTGAGGGCCGGTGTAAGCGAAGCTGCTCCCAGGGCTACTGCCGCACCAATCAATGGGATTCCGAACCTATACTTCCAGCGAGTCATTACCGCCTCCTTACAATTGTCAAGAAATCACCTTCTTCTAAACATCCACCGAACGCTGCGCCAAGCCGACATCGTGACCACTCCGACGAGGATGCCAAACACGGTGAATATCTGCCATTGGAGCTGACTCAGGCTTTATTCTCTGCGTTCAGCCTAACCGGGGTAGCTGAAAATTGTCATAACAAACCCTGAATGCGCAGCAGTACGTCATCAACACAGAATCTAGATCCGCCAAGCCGACCTAGCCCACCCTCCGATGGACTATATCCGGCGAGCCAAAAGTCACGGTGGCTTCGGCAAATGACCCGACTATACTGATCGTCCGAGGATGTCAGTTTCACCGCTCAACTCCCAGCATCGTAGGTGCCGATAAGGCTTTATGCCAATTTTTCATTACGACATTGAACATCTGGCGAAATTTTGATACGATAGTCTTGTGATGTGCGTCTTCATAGGTTTCACACACGAACGCTAATCGTCGGGTGCACACAGGAGTTTATAAGCGCAAATATGAATGAGAAGAGATAGTGATGGCTAACAAGCAAGCTACAACAGCAACCAGTGAGGCACGAGGTCGTCGTCGTTCCGCGCAAGCCGAGGTCGATACGGCTTTGGCCGCGGCTGGCCTCGGTGCCGATTCGATTCGCCTTTTCCTCGATGATCTCGCAAAGCATCCGCTCCCTTCCTCTGCTGAGCAGGTTGAGTTGGCTAAGCGAGTGCGTGACGGCGATGAGGAGGCCAAGGTAGAGATGGTCGCGGCGAACTTGCGGCTGGTCGTCCACTGGGCGCGCCGGTACCAAGATCGTGGAGTGGAACTATCTGACCTGATCCAGGAGGGCACCTTCGGTCTCATTCGCGCGGTTGAGAAATTTGATTGGCGCCGTGGTTTCAAGTTCTCGACCTACGCGACCTGGTGGGTACGCCAATCTTTGCAGAGGGCCGTACACAACCATGGTCAGGCAATTCGGCTCCCAATGGAGGCGGCTGAGCGGTCGCGTCGCGTCGACAATGTGTCACGCGAGCTTGCAGCCGACCTCGGTCGGCCACCTACCGAAGATGAGATCGCCGTTGCATCGAACCTCTCGCATTCACAGTTAGCCGACGTTCGCCATGCAGCACGTGTAGTGGCGAGTCTTGACCAAGCAGTTGGTCCAGAAGGTGAGACGAGTCTCGGAGATCTTGTCGTAGGACCGGATACGTCGTTCGAAGACGACATCGACGACTCGATCTCGCGCGAGATGCTCCGCAAAGCAGTCGAGGAGCTCGACCAACTTGAGCGCGACGTCGTGACCTTGCGCTTCGGCTTGAATGGAGATCGTCCGGCCTCACTTGAGGCGACGGCTCGCATGTTGGGTATTGGTCCTCGACGAGCACGTCGCCTAGAGGCTTCTGCGCTAAGTCGATTGGCGGATCACCCTGCACTTAAGACCTCTGCTGCTTAGCACGCCAAGGTTGTCGCTGCGCCCGGAGCTCATCTAAGCCCCGAGTTCAGCTAAACAAGCCCGGCTCTCAATTAGAGCCGGGCTTGTTTGATATTTTGGAGCCATGATCATATGGCACCAAAGGTAAGTGGGTACTACAGATCGACGTCAACATAGATAAGCTCAGAGATGAATTCGCGAACACTCCATAAACCCAGGAGCACCTCCAACCTTTGCTAAGCATGCTCGAACGATCAGCAGCAGCCACAGCGTCCCGGGGCCATCGAAGTCCCAACGCCGACCCGAGGGGTGAATCTCCAAGACCGTCTATCGAATCTCGCACCGGCTAGAACTCAGAAGCCAAGAGGTGCAGGTATCGCCTCGAGATACGAACCCTTGATCCAGCCACCGAACGCGTCTCTGGTGAGCAGCGACATGAAGTCAGTTGTGTCTAGCTGCAGCCGACCATGCCCCTACTGTATGGAGTCAACCTCGTCTAACACTCCCGGGCATCTAGCCATTAGTAAACTGGCCAAAGATGTAGCTAAATCCTGTATGCGTTGGAGGACGAAGCCCTCCAACGCTTCCTGGCACCTTGCTTACGACTCCGGCGGCAAACTCTCGAGAGCTGATCGATCACGTGATAGTCGCAAGCCATCTAAGATCTCGATCAGCTCGACGGGGAGAGGCGATCGGACCTCGAGAGGGCGCCCATTGATCGGATGGACGAGACTTAGCAGGTAAGAGTGTAAAAAGACTCGTTCTCTCAACAACGCACTAGATCCACCGTAGGTAGGGTCTCCCACCAACGGATGGCCAATCGCACTCATGTGGACCCGAATCTGGTGAGTGCGTCCGGTCTCAAGACTCAGCTCGACATAGGTGTAGGCTCCGAACCGCTCGATGACTTGAAAACGGGTCACCGCGCGTCGACCTTCGGCGATCACCGCTATTCGCGTTCGACTCCTCTGATCGCGACCAAGAGGAGCGTCGATGACCCCCTCCTCCTCTTCGAGGTCACCCTCGACGAGGGCCCGGTATCGTCGTCTCATGAGGTGCGCTCCGACCTGCTCCTTCAGAGCATGAAAGGCGATTTGAGTTCGAGCTACTCCCATAACCCCAGACGTCGACTTATCAAGCCGCTGATAGATACCTGGTCGCAACGCTGGCTCATCGCCAACTAACGCAACCGCCGGGTCCAAAGCCACCACCGCACCTGCAAGAGTAGGGATGGTGTCGGTAAGTGTCGTCGAATGTACGATCAATCCAGCTGGCTTGTCAACCACAAACATGGCTTCGTCAAAGTAGAGGAGTGGCAAAGCAATTGCCGCCTGTGGTCCACGTCCCACACGAGTGAGATCGATCACTAGCTGGTCAGCAAGCAGCAGACGATGCGACTTTGCAGTAAGTACTCGATCATTGACCTTGACTAGCCTCTGATCAATCATCCGGCCAGCGATAGAGCGAGAGACGTCGGCGACCACGGAAACCGCCCGATCCAGGCGCTCCCCTGCTAGCGTATCGCCTACTTCAATGCTGAGAACGTTCATGCCGTCCATCAAGTACTCCAGCGATCAAGAGAAGAACAACTCCCACCGTGATCGCAGAATCAGCGAGGTTGAAGATAGGCCAATGTGGGAAGTGAATAAAATCTATGACCGCTCCGTGGTTATGCCTAAAGACCCTGTCTGCCAAGTTGCCGAGTGCCCCACCCACGACAAGCGAGGCGGCCACACGCTTCAGAAGTGACGGCGTCATAACGGCGTAGGCACCGACACCAACCGCAATCACGATCGCTGCTATGGTTATGATCAACGGATGCCCCTGACCGATGGAGAACGAAAACCCTGAGTTGTAGGTGAGCTCCAACTTCACGGGTCCAACAAGATCAATCGGCCCATTTCGTAGAGCATTCTCGGCCCAAGTCTTAGTTGCCTGGTCTAGCAAGACCACTAGAACCACTACCGAGCAAACGGCTGCAGCGTGTGACCATAACCTCGTCATCGACTGCGCGGCAAACCACCTTCTTTGCAGCGAACGCACAGTCGAGCAAAAGGCAATGCGCGAAGTCGCGCTCGTGGAATGGACTGCTTGCAGCTCTCGCAAAGTCCGTAGACCCCACGGTCCATCTTCCTGAGAGCCAGATCAACCTCCTCGATTGCTGCCAGAGCTGACCCTGCCAAGGCGAGATCACGCTCCCGATCAATGGCAGTCGTGCCTCCCTCGCCAGACTCCTCATCGAACTGAACTTCAGCAGGTTCATTATTCTGCACCATACTGTCAGCCTCTGCGCGTAACTGCGCTGCCTGTTCGGTGTAGTGCACGCGCTCTGTCTCAAGCAGCAGACGCTGTTGTGCGAGAAAATCGCCGTCACTGAGCCCGTCTAAGACATCATCGTCTAGATTCAGATACGCCTCGACCGGATCAACTGGGTTGGTGGGTTCCTGAGTCGCTTTCGCCATCTCTATTCCAATCTACTTTCAAGCACCATCGCGCGACCATTTATACCGCGCATTTGAATCGCTCTACTCTAGCCGACATCGAAGCACAAACTGCAGACAACGGTGGGTCGTATGTCCAGATTCTAGAGAACTCACTCCCCCGCTAGTCGCTAACAGATCACCTGATGACGTCGACTAGCGTAAATGCATGAGCGACCACGAGGAAAAGAACTCTTACCCACATCAGCCTGGTTCCCTTGACCTGCCGAAGCTCGAGCATGAGATTCTCGCCTTCTGGGAGCAGGACGACACCTTCCGGGCCTCGATTGCCCAGCGCCGCAAGGACGGTGGGAAGGCGTTCGTCTTCTACGACGGACCCCCTTTTGCGAATGGATCGCCTCACTACGGCCACCTTCTCACAGGCTTTGTCAAAGATGCGATCCCACGGTATCAGACGATGCAGGGCAAGGTCGTTGAACGCCGTTTTGGCTGGGACTGTCATGGGCTACCGGCAGAGATGGCCGCTGAGAAGGAGCTCGGGGTCAGCGGTCGTGAAGAGGTCGAGCAGCTTGGGATAGATCGATTCAATGACCATTGCAGAGCATTAGTACAGCGCACTACTGACGACTGGTATCGCTACGTTACACGACAAGCACGCTGGGTTGACTTCGTTGACTCCTACAAGACCATGGACACCAGCTTCATGGAGTCGGTGATCTGGGCTTTCAAGCGACTCCATGATAAGGGTCTTGTCTACGAACACTACCGCGTGCTCCCCTACTGTTGGGAGTGCGAGACACCGTTGTCCAATTTCGAGACTCGTCAAGACGACTCCTATCGCCCTCGAATTGACCCAGCCATCACCGTCGCCTTCCAATTACCCGCTCGCCAAGACGGAGCACAGCAAGGGTTTGAAGCGATCGTTGATGGGGAGCTACACCTCTTGGCATGGACGACAACTCCGTGGACGTTACCTTCGAACCTGGCGCTCGCAGTAAACCCGGAGTTCGAATACGTGCTCTTCCGCAACGGCGACGACCCGCGTGTCTTCGTGATGGCATCCGACCGGCTTGGCTCCTATCAGGACCGGTTTGAGGCTCCCCAGATTCTTGGCACGGTGCCCGGGGTGCGCCTATTGGGGCGCGAATTTGTGCCCTTATTTCCATTCTTCTCAGGTACACCAAACGCGTTTAGAGTCATAGAGGGCAGCTTCGTCACTATCGATGAAGGAACCGGCATCGTCCAGATGGCACCGGGCTTTGGCGAAGAGGACCAGCAGGCGTGCGAAGCCGCCTCCATCAAAGTTGTCTGTCCGGTTGACGAAAAGGGTCATTACACCCACGAGGTCAGTTGGTACGAAGGCACCCAGGTCTTCGAGGCCAATGAGGCGATCAAAACCTACCTAGAAGAACACAATCTACTTATCGAAGCCAAGCCGTATGAACACAGCTACCCGCATTGTTGGCGCACAGACACCCCGCTGATCTATAAGGCTGTAAGTTCTTGGTTCGTCAACGTAACCGCCATCAAGGAGCGTCTACTCGAGCTCAATCAAGATATTGCATGGGTTCCAGAACACGTCAAGAACGGCGCCTTCGGCAAATGGTTGGAGGGCGCGCGCGATTGGTCGATCACCCGCAATCGCTACTGGGGTTCGCCGATTCCGGTATGGAAGAGCGATGACCCGAGGTATCCAAGAGTTGACGTATACGGGTCCCTTGACGAGATCGAAGCCGACTTTGGGGTGCGTCCCGACGATCTACATCGGCCGAGGATTGATGAGCTTGTGAGACCAAACCCTGACGACCCAACTGGTAACGCAATGATGCGTCGGGTGCCCGACGTCTTGGACTGTTGGTTCGAATCAGGTTCGATGCCCTTTGCTCAGCAGCACTACCCGTTCGAACACCGCGAGACCTTCGAAGCTAACTTCCCTGCAGACTTCATCGTCGAGTTCATCGGGCAAACTCGCGGATGGTTTTATACCCTGCATGTGCTCTCAGTCGGGCTATTCGACTCTCCTCCCTTCAAGCACTGCATGGCCCACGGCATCCTCCTCGGCAACGACGGGCGCAAGCTGTCTAAACGGCTGAAAAACTTCCCCGACCCTTGGGAGGTGTTTGAGGAGATCGGCGCCGATGCTATGCGATGGTTTCTCCTCTCCTCCTCGGTCCTAAGGGGGCAAGAGATGCTGTTGGAGCGTCAAGCTATGGTGGACACAGTCAAGCGGGTAATCAACCCAATCTGGAACGCATTCTCCTTCTTGACGCTATACGCAGAGGCCGACGGCATAAGAGGTCGCTTTGACGCCAACTCCGAACATCTCCTCGATCGTTATATCCTCGCAAAGAGCCATCAGCTGACTCAAGAGGTCACCGAAGCCCTCGATAACTTCGACTTGTCGCGAGCCACAGGTCGCATCGAGGACTTCCTCGACGCACTCAACAACTGGTATATTCGGCGCAGCCGCGATCGCTTCTGGGCTGCCAAGGGCAGCGCGGAGGACATCGACCTCTCCAAACAGCTCGCCTACGACACCTTGCACACCGTGCTGGAGAACCTCTCAACGCTGACCGCACCCCTTTTGCCAATGTTGAGTGAATATCTCTACCGCACCTTAACTGGAGAACGCAGCGTGCATCTCGCTGACTGGCCCTCCCCTGATCGACTTGGAGCGAAGGACTCCAAGCTCGTCGAGGAGATGGAACTGGTACGCGAGATCTGCTCACAAGTTCATAGCATCAGAAAAGCAACCGGTAATCGTGCACGGCTACCGCTACGCTCAGTTACGGTAGCAAGTTTGACACCACTCGACCTTACGCCATATCTTGACCTAATCGAAGCCGAGACCAACGTTAAAACGGTGCTCATCACCGATGACTTCGATCGCTTTGCCCATCAACGACTCTCGGTCAACCCAGCGACTCTCGGTCCACGCATCGGAGCAGCTACCCAGCAGGTGATTCGTGCGATCAGAGAGGGTGAATACACTATGGAGGATGGCCAGCCGGTCGTGGCTGGAGTTCGCCTGGAGGTCGACGAATACTCGCTCACCCTTGAGGCTGTAGACCCCAGATCCATGCGCGTGCTCAGCGATCGCTCCACCGTAGTGGCACTCGATCTAACGACGGACGAGGCTCTTGAGCTCGAAGGACTTGCTCGTGATCTAATACGCGCGATTCAACAGCATCGCAAAGGCTCAGGCTATGACGTAACCGACCGCATCGATCTAGTACTTGTGCTCACCGATCCTAACCATAGACTCGGCAAGGCCATAGGCGAACATGCCGCTGACATCACAGCCCAAACCTTGGCGACCACACTTGAGCTAGTGCGAGATCCTGACGGTCTTTCTCAACCGACAGAGGTAGACCTCGATGGGATCTCGATCACCATCTCGACTACGTTAGCATCAACATAGGCGACTATTCGGCCAGCGACTAGGATGGGAAGTCTTTGGGGCCAACCTGCGTTGGGTAATAAAGTGCAAGATCCCAACAACCACTGAGAGGAGGACGGATGACGCTTCCATCAGCAGTTTCAGTCCAACCAACAACATCTAATGTCCTGCGAAGAGCACGCTGGGCTGACAAGGTGCAGGTAGTAGAAACCCCAGGAGCGCCGCTCTCATCAGATCGCACCATCATAGCGGTCACCTCTGATGCAGTTACTCCAGGACTGCTCAGCGCTGTACACGATGGCGCAAAGGTTATAGTAATTCTGGCGGCTGAGAGCGGATCCGAGCTACTGAACGCTTTGCCAGGATACAGTGCGATAGATCGGTCGCCCACCGGTGAATGGATGCTCACCACTAATCGCGAGATCCCGGTCCTGGCGCGCACACCCGGTGAGTTTGCAACCCGCACCTCGCTGACGACATTTACGCCGCCCGAAGACGCAGCCACCCTCATGACGGTAAATATAGCCCTCAAGAACTATGTCGTAGCAAGCCAACAACCATTGGGTCATGGACTCCTGACGGTGATCGGACTCGACCTGGTAACCCTCACCACTCCTCGCTCGTGGCCGGAGAGGATCATGGAGCTCCTAATAGCTCAAACCAGAGGTGAATCCACCGAGACGCTAGGCGTGGGAATCGTCGGTTACGGCCCCTATGGAGGCATGGGCCTCTATCACGGTACGGCCGCCGAGCAGACACCTGGCCTCCGCCTAGTAAGCGCGGTGGATGCCAACCCTGCACGCATCTCACAGGCCCAACAAGACTTCCCTGGCCTCGTCGGCTATCGCACTGCAGACGAACTCTTTGGCGACTCGGTAACCGATATCGCGATAATAGCCACCCCACCCAACACCCATTTCCAACTCGCTCTTGCAGCTCTCGAAGCCGGTAAGCATGTGGTCGTCGAAAAACCATTGTGCCTCACCGTCGATGAAGCAGACAAATTGATTGACGTCGCCGAGAGTAACCAGAGGGTCTTAACCGTTCATCACAACCGACGTTGGGATCAGGACTACCGCACATTGGTGTCACTTGTCGAAGCTGGAATGATCGGAGAGGTCTTCAACATAGAGACCTCGGTCGGAGGTTTCGATCATCCTTGCAGGGCTTGGCACTCCGATACCGACGTGTCGGGGGGGCTCGCCTACGACTGGGGTGCACATCACATCGACTGGATTCACCAACTTTACGGCACTGCACCAGAGCGTGTTTTTGCCTTTGGCCATAAACGTCGCTGGCACGAAATGACAAATCTTGACCAGTTGCGCATCCATCTTCAGTTCAGTGGTGGACGCGAAGCGACCTTCTTCCAAAGCGAACTCGATGGCTTTCGCCGCCCCAAATTCTATGTACAGGGCACCGAGGGGACCATCGTCGGTAACTATGCACCCTTTGAACAGCCACGGGTTGAACCGGTAACCGGCTATCGGGTAGACCGCTACCACTATGCCGAGGCACCCGTAAACCTTCAGGTGGCGCTCTACGAGGGACCTGGTCGGCTCGGACTATATCAGCCCGAGTTGGTGTCACTAGACACTTTCGGATTCCACCGTGACCTAGCCGATAACCTACTCGTTGGTACACCACTCGCCGTGCAAGCGACGCAGATACGCGAGGTGGTAGGTGTGCTTGAGCTCGCACATCGCTCGAGCGATCTAGGTACACTTCAGACGCTGACACCACGGTGAGGGTTGCAGTCTGTGGCTTAGGTAGCCACGTTGCCCAAGTCGGCGTCATCCCTGCCCTCAGGAGATCGTCATGGACTCAGTTCTTAGGCGGCACTACAAGGTCGGTCGAGACTGCTCGGAAGGTGCTTGCCGACAACGAACGCCGCTATCCAGATTATGAGGCTATCCTCAACGACCCCTCGGTCGAGGCCGTCTATCTCCCACTACCCAACGATCTTCATCTCGACTATCTCGCCAAAGCGCTGGCGGCTAACAAGCATGTGCTCTGCGAGAAACCGCTTTTGACCTCAGAGGCTGACTATGTAAAGCTTGAGCGCTTGGTCGCCACCTCTAGCTGCCTGGTCGCCGAAGCCTTCATGAGCTCCTATCACCCAAGACTACGCTCGATCCTGGACCTGGTAGCCTCCGGTGCTTTGGGTGAGATCATTAGCGTACAAACCTCATTTACCGGCGCCCTCAGCCCACTCGACGGCTATAGGATCGATTCCACGCGAGGCGGGGGCTCGCTATTGGACGTAGGCATCTATGCCCTCCATCCAATCGTCGCACTCCTAGGAAACGCGCCATCCGCAATCTCGGCGACGGTGATGCCAAGCGAAACAAGCCCACCCATCGACCTCACTACGCATTGCCTGCTCTCCTACCCACACGGGGTGAGTGCGGCGTTCATAACATCCTTTATCAGCGGAGAATCCCAGAACGTTCGCATCCTTACCCGCCGGGCCACCATAGAGGTCAGCCGCGCATGCACTCCTAGTGATGAAGATACTACGTGGACGATCACTACTGCAGACGGAACAACTATCCACGATTCTCGCGGATACGACCCCTATCAGGCGATGGTCGATGAGGTATTTGAGGCATTCACTGACGGACGCGAGCCCTCCTGGAACCTCTCCCGCGCGCACCAACTCGCCACGCTCCTCTTTCGGATCAACGAAACCTGGCGAAGTGGATCTTAGGAGTTCAAACATCGCGCACGCTCCTACCAAAGAACACAACTATAGGCAATCGCCACCAATCAAACAGCCAGAGAAGTGACGTTACATCTCCTCCATCTTTACAGATGAGAATCACGCTTGCTCGACTGCCTCATGTTTTGAAGGCCCGCTGCTTGTAGCCTGCGATCCCCCTCTTCACCCTTCAAGCATGGATCTGCTGCGAGTTAGCTATTCCCATCTTGGCCATGCATCTCCCGAGCCCTGGTGGTGTAATTACATCACAAGTCACCTAGTGTCTTCGGTCGATTGGGTCATGTGTTGACCTTTGAGGTCATCGATCGCATAGTCTTGGCAGTGATCATCTCGATCCAGTCCTATGTTCGGTCTATTCCGATACAATGAGCTCACCTTCCACCTATCTCAGGAACATCAGAACTTGGTACCAGTAGTTCGCAATCCACGTGCGGATAGCTGCCGAACGACTTAGATCTGGGCACTCGAATGTCGCGATGAGATCTGGAACTAGACACGCCAAGGGAGGTGGTGCCCTCGGGCTCGACTGAAATTAGATACCCGTCGCCTAGTGGAGAGGTCCTATTCACTTCCGGATCCACGCCAACTTGTTAGTCCGGTCCAGACCCCTTTGCCTGCTCATGGAGACAAGCGCTTAGGTCCCGCAACCCTTGTAACTAACTGCAAAGGATCGACTGTGAGTCCCCCAGCACGGCTCCACCAATTGGCGGAACTAGGAGTAGCCAACACTCCTCTTGAGAGCGGGCTAATACGAACCTACTTAACATGATCCCGCCTAACAGGAAATTGGTAAGCAAGAAACCAACCCCTTGGAGCGGATGAGTGACAGCGGTGGAGGTTCATAAGCCGAAAACGCTCTCCTAACGAACAAGCGTAGTCAGCAAAATCAGTTTTCGACTAATCATCTTGGCGCCATAGCATGAAGGGTTCATCATCGGTGGACTCAGCACTGATATCATGGCCAAAAACAAACTCCTGAACTGGCCGTGGCTCGCCACTCACTCCTCCATCACCACGTGGGTCGGACTCGCCACGCAAGTCGGACTCGCCACTCAGTGCATACCCCTCGCTTGCGTCGGCCGAATCCGCCTCCGTGCCGCGGGTGAACTCCCGATCGTCGCCGACGGCTTCTTCTACACCAACACTCGAATCCAGAGCGGTGGACGTCTGGGCAAGGAGTGCCTCAGTGGTTGGTGCATCAGCAGCCCGAACCAACGACAACAACCCACCTATCTCGTCGGTAATTTTCTGCCTGACAGCCCTATCACGGGTGACGATATTCGCCAACTGCTCTTGGCGACGATTGAACTCTCCCTCAAGCTGGGCCAGCTCCTGCAACAAGTTCTTCCGTCGATCCTCCTCAATCAGCCTGGAGGTGGTTCGCGCCTCGCCTAGGATGCGTTCTGCCTGTCGCTGTGCCTCAGCTCGAATCTCTCGAGCTTCGCTTTCGGCATCACTTCTGAGTTGATCTGCAGCCTTTTGTGCCACAATCAACGTTCGCTGTATCACATCATCGCTAAAATCGTTCGATTTGGTTGAAACTGCTACTGTAGGGTTCGCCTTAAGCCGTGCTAACTCCTCGCGCGCCTGTGTCAACTGTGTTTCGAGAACCTCAACACCTTTTGCCACTTGCTCGAGGAATTCATCAACATCCTCTTGGTGATATCCCCTCATTCGCTCGCGGAACTCAACCTCGCGAATTTTCTGAGCGTCGACTGCGTTTTCCTCCACGGCGTCCCTCCCTTATGTGAGCGCATAACGCACCCAACTATCGGAATCTCCTAGCATAAGATGCCACGAAACCAGCACCGGATCTAGATCCTGCTTACTATCGGAATGAGAATCAACTCGATCACCAATATAACTATCAACGGCGCAAAGTCGAAACGTATCGAGCTTCCACCAACCGACGGAATTAGCCTACGAATTGGATTCAAAACAGGCTCCGAGAGCCGTGTCAGAAAAAACCTTAACCGATCCATAGGCCCGCCAGGATTCGTAACCGGGAACCACGTCATCACCACGTAGAGCACAATGACGATAACGTAGAGCTCCAGCAGTTCGACGATGATTCCGTTAAGACCCATGCAGGCCGACTCCCTTCGCTACTGTACGCTGGCGCATCCGAAACATCTCTTCATCAGCCACTTCAACTCGAGCTGGCGAGAGGAGATAGACACTCGTACTTATCTCCTTCACCTTACCACCTAGTGCGTAGGTAAGACCTGAAGAGAAATCGATGATTCGGCGCCTCAAGTCCCGATCGACACCCTCGAGGTTGATAATAACCGGCTGATCAGACTTCATACGATCACCGATCTCCTGCACGTCTGCGTACTTCGTCGGTAAGACAAGGTGGATCTTAGCCCGCTCCGGCTGTGGATTGAAAGGACGAAGGACAGCAGCACGATGCTCCTGAGGGTCCTCTCGCAACTGCTCAGCCACGCTGGATCCTCCACCTGAAACCACCTGAACACGCGGCGACTGCTCGCGTCGCTCATATGAGGGTGGAGCAGTCGACTCAAGATCGGTGACCTCTCCATCCATCTCGTCGTCCTCAGTAATCCCTAGCCATGCAAGTGCACGCTTCAATCCCGGCATTCGTCCTCCTACCCCACTCGTTATCGCTCTATCGTAGCACGCTATTGACCACGTGCACCGAATAAAACACTACCTAACCGCACCATAGTAGCACCCTGAGCGACCGCCACCTGGTAATCGGCCGACATTCCCATAGAATATTCCCGAAGTCCCAAAGTCGTTCCAAGCCCAAAGACCGTCTCGAAATAATCTCGAATGCTCTCGATCGAGCCGGGCATTGCCATGCCCATTAAACCGACCACGTTCAGCCCCAGATCTCGGCTCAGCGCAAGCAGACCTGCAATCTCACTAGCGTCGGCACCATTACGTCCCTCTGGATGTCCAGGGGGGGCCACCTGGATTAGCAGCTCACCACCGTAACCGAAATCGGCCATCATCTCAAGCTCTCGCGGCCTGGAGACGGTCTCAATGACTGCCGCGTGTTCGCATATCGACCGAAGTCTGCGACTCTGAATCGCCCCTATGTAGTGCCAACGAACCTGAAGTCCAAGACGGTCAGCCTGAACGGCCTTGTCTGCCAGCTCGTCTGCATAGTTCTCGCCGACATCGACCAAGCCCGCCTCGGCCGCCGCAACTACCGCCTCGATTGGATGCGTCTTGGTCACCGCCACGATACGTATAGAGTCCGACCCACCACTCTTGCGTATCTCAGCCCATACATGGTCAAGACGTGCCTTGAGGTCGTCGTAGGGCGGCATCAGGAGCGACCTGCACCCACTAGCGTCAGCTGGCGCTTGTGGGTACCATCTCGGCGATATGAATAGTAAGCGTCGTTACAGAAGGTGCACTGTCCAACCGAGATAACGTCGCGCACTTGCTGTCGTGCAAGCAGACCTGATAGTGCAGACTCGAGCGATAGATTTTCGCCAACAAAGCTCTCATCACCGAAGTGTCGAGCCACTACATATCGTTCAGGTCCGAGAAATTGATAACAACACGATCTGATATGCGGACCGATAACAGCTACGAGCCCATCACCGCCAAGACGTGCCAGCCCAGCGTCGACTACACCGGCTGTAAGTCCTCTCCAGCCTACGTGTAGGGCAACTGCATCGCCGTTACGGTTGGCAATAACGAGAGGCAGACAATCAGCAGTCGCGATACTAGCGATCTCCGAACGTCCGGCTGGTAGGTATATCCCGTCGGCCTCTACGGGTTCGGGCCCATATTTACCCTCGTCGATAGATACAACCGTTGCACTGTGCACCTGCTTGACCGCCACCACCGGCTCCCCGCTTTTCACGATCTCTGCAGCTTGGGAGGTCTCGTCTAGCCGATCGGTGAAAACCACCCTCACGCCACTATCACGGAGCGAGAGCGCGATCATCAGCGGAGAAAGAAGGGTACGTCGCCATCATCTGGATCCTCTGGATCCGGATCGACCTCAGCGACTCTAGGTTCAGACTGCACGCCCGGAACACCAAAATCAAGGTCATCATTAGCCGGTTGTGAGACAGCTGGAGGCGTTACCCTGAGGTTGGGCGTGCCCTCACCCCAAACATCAAAGCCTGCCGCGATGACGGTCACCTTGACCTCATCCTCCATAGCCTCGTCGATGACACTTCCCACGATAATAAGTGCATCGCTGGAAGCAGCATTTTGAATGATATTTGCCGCCTCATTGAGTTCGAAGATACCAAGATCGGTACCACCGGCAACATTGAGCAGAATGCCCTGGGCTCCATCAATAGAGGTCTCAAACAACGGCGAGGTGATCGCGTTCCGAGCGGCAGTGGTTGCTCGGTTTTCGCCACTAGCGATCCCAATACCCATGATGGCTGTACCCGCCGAGGCCATGATCGCTCGCACATCTGCGAAGTCAGTGTTTATGACACCCGGCGTGGTTATGAGATCAGTGATACCCTTTACGCCAGAGAGTAAAATGTCATCAGCCATACGAAAAGCAGCAATCATAGATGTCTTCTCGTTGGCGATTGTGAGCAACCTATCATTTGGAATGACGATCAAGGTGTCGACATGCTCGCGCAAGCGCTCGATACCCTCATCCGCCTGTGTAGCGCGGCGCTTGCCTTCGAACCCAAATGGGCGTGTGACCACACCAATGGTAAGAGCACCGATTCCTCTAGCGATCTCCGCGACGACCGGCGCTCCGCCCGTCCCAGTTCCCCCACCTTCGCCAGCGGTTATAAAAACCATATCCGCACCGGTAAGCGCTTCTTGAATCTCATCCTTGTGCTCTTGGGCGGCTGAACGGCCAATATCGGGGTTAGAACCCGCACCAAGACCGCGGGTGAGCTGGCGCCCAATATCTAGACGAATGTCGGCATCACTCATCAGTAAAGCCTGAGCATCGGTGTTGATGGCGATAAACTCAACGCCCTTCAGACCAGCCTCGATCATTCGATTAACTGCGTTGCCACCACCACCGCCGACACCAACGACCTTGATAACGGCGATGTAATTCTGCGCGTCGTTCACTTCGCCTCCCACCTCTGTTGCATCTTGGCTGGCATCACCACAAAGCCTCCACTTACCTAAATCTCAATCACTCTCAACCTAGAGCCAAGAGGTACCTTTGAATCTGACTAGCCTACACGATCGTTGAGGAGAACCGCTGGACTATTTGGGTTTATCACGTCGAGAACTGCTCTAGGCGTAGAAAATCCTAGACAGGAGCGTATCTGGGCTCGAGGCTGGCTCGCAGTCCCAAGGACACACTCCCTAGAGTCTGAGAGACGAAGAACAACGCCAATCTTGCGTACGTCATACACTGAGATCGGTGACCCCTGCTGCTCTGCTTGCTGGAGTGCAGATAGAACCGCAACAAGCGGAGCAGGGAGCCTCTCTCCTATATGTGGATGCCACTGGCATCTAAGCGATGAGGTGCTCGTCGTTATCGGGCAGACCGAAAATTTGGATCCGACATTCGGCGAATTAGAGGCAGCTACAAACCCAGCCTGTGTAAGTGCATAGCCTTGCTGCAATCGGCCCACCAAAGGCACTCGAGACAACTCGACCACCACCGAAGATGGCCAATCAATATGCAGCGCTTGCAGACGAACCTCGCCTCGGAGCTGTGGCAGATTCGCAAATGCGACTTGCACCCGACTGGCATTGATCGACCAGACATGACGGTGTAACAACATTTCGGTAAGCCGGTCATTAGCGCTCGCCCGCTGCGTCATGCTGCCACCTAGAACGAGGATCGAACGGACACGAAAAACAGGACCAACATAACACCAAACGGCTCCGGTCAATATCACCACCACCGCGAAGGCCACGACCACAACACGGCGACGGCCGACGCTAACTTGACGACCTGAGCGAGACCCGACCTTCCGGGCGCTACGCGGCTTAGATGAGCGCTTGGACCCTGATTTTGTCGTATTCATCGTCGGAATAACACGCCGGTGTGGTTCCTTGCGTAACTCCTTGGTCATGTTGGGCTCCTCACAACCTAGTAACTAACTAAACCCCACTAATCTCACCTCCGACGTGAGTTCCATTCCCGTCTGGTGCTCTACACGCTCTCGCACGGTTTGCATCAGGGCGTAGACATCATCGGCCGAACCTCCCGGATCAGCCTGAATGAAATTTGCATGCTTGTCCGACACCGAAGCACTTCGGTATCGTACTCCTTTGAGTCCACACTCCTCGATCAAACGTGCTGCTGGTACGCTGACCGGATTCACGAACACCGAACCTGCGTTTTGACCACCA
The DNA here is from genome assembly GCF_000949255.1 of Ferrimicrobium acidiphilum DSM 19497. Taxonomy (NCBI): domain Bacteria; kingdom Bacillati; phylum Actinomycetota; class Acidimicrobiia; order Acidimicrobiales; family Acidimicrobiaceae; genus Ferrimicrobium; species Ferrimicrobium acidiphilum. Next base: position 23,883 of record NZ_JXUW01000013.1, read on the forward strand.
GGCTGATGTGCCCGTCGCCAGGCGACGATCTCATTGACCTTCATGAGCTCCACCTCTGGATCACCTGGGCCTAGCTCAAGTCGCGCCGCAAGTACCACCTGATTAGCTTGAATCGAAGACGAACGGTAATCGAGCTGCAGCGTCTTGGCCTCGCGCCAACTGGGTGATCCCTCAGAGGCCAGATCGATGACCAGCGCCGCCTCCAAAGTCTCAGCCAGCACATGACCATGTCCACCCGCGTTCATGCGCACGGCTCCACCAACACTGCCGGGCACACCAACCGCCCAGCTGAACCCGGTGAGTCCTAACTTTGCAATTCGACGTGCCATCACCGGCAGCGGAGAGGCAGCACCAAGCTCAACCCGGTTCCCATCCTGGCTTAACCATGAGAACCCAGCACCCAAACTGATGAGCAAACCAGAGAACCCTCGATCGGACACCAGAACGTTGGATCCACGACCAAGCACGAACATCGACAAAGTCTCCTCGCAATCTGCGAGTACAGATCCAAGCCGCTCTAGCTCCTCGACAGATGCAAGCTCCACTCCAGCTGCCGCCACACCACCAACACGATAGGTAGTCCTTGCTCCGAACGGGGCATCTTCCATGACGAAAAAGCCGACCGCCCGCAATCTATCGATCGTAGCCTGGAGGTTATGTGACACTTAATCACCACGCATCCGCTAACTCCGTGTCGAGCATGGTGATATCACCAGCTCCAAGGGTTAGACAGACATCATCGTCCTCTAGGAGCGCACGCACCATCTGAGCTAACTCATGACGCGAGGCACAGTAATACGCACGATCACCGAGAACACGCCGCGCTGCAGCGTAGACCGCCTCTCCACTTACGCCAGGGATAGGCTCCTCGCCCGCGGCATAGACATCGGTGATAATCGCAACGTCCGCCCCGGTGAGCGCCTCACCAAGCTCCTCTGCAATCGCGAGCGTCCTCGAGTATCGGTGGGGTTGGAAGACTGCCACCACCCGACGAGCACCAAGCTGTCGGGCAGCAGCGATAGTCGATACCAGCTCGCTCGGTAGATGGGCATAGTCATCGATGATCCTCACCGAATCAAGAATCCTCCTATGTTGGAACCGACGCGCAACCCCCAAATAACGGCTAAGCGATGGCGCGATCTCGTCGAGAGAGACACCAAAAGCACCAATAGCAGCGATTGCTGCGGTGGCGTTCAAAATGTTGTGCAGGCCGAGCACGGAGAGTTCAACACTTCCAAGTCTCTTTCGGTGCTCGAACAACTCAAACCCAGAACCCATAGGAGACATCGAGACATTCTTGATTTGAAACATAGCAGACTCTGAAAATCCATAGCTTCGGCACTCCATCTGAGTCGCAAGTCGAGCCAAAAATGGATCCTCTATACAGAGCACCGGAGGAAGACGCGAGCCCAGAGCGAACTGGGCGAAAGCCTGTTGAAGGTGATCGAAATCGCCATAGAAATCTAGGTGATCAGGCTCGACATTGGTGAGAACGCTTAGGGCGGGTTTGAGCTTCAAGAAGGTGCCATCGCTCTCGTCGGCCTCGACCACCATGAGCTCAGACGCCCCGTAGTGACCTGACGCTCCAGCCTCATTCAACTCAGCACCTATGACGTAACTTGGGTTGTAGCCGGCTTGAGCGAGTGAAAGACCGATCATCGACGTGGTCGTGGTCTTCCCATGAGTCCCAGAGATAGCGATGACCTCACGCCCATCGGTAAGCGCCACCAAAAGCTCCGCTCTCGACACAGTGGGAACGCCATGGGAACGACTAGCGACGAGCTCTACGTTGGTCGGAGCTATCGCGCTTGAGTAAGCGACCAGCTGAGCCCCTTGGATATGGGCCCCATCATGGCCCAGGAACACATCGGCACCGAGGAGGCGAAGACGCTCCATTACTGCCGACTCCTTCAAGTCAGAGCCGGTAACCCGATAGCCAGCCTCTAGCAGTAATGAGGCGAGCGCACTCATGCCAGCACCACCGATTCCAACGACATGCACCTGGTCGACGTGCTCGAGCAAACTCATGCTTGTACCATCTCTTCCCAGATCAGTCTCGCTGCATCAGGGTGGGCCAGCCGCTTGGCCGCCAACCCCATACGAACTCGACGCGTCTCGTCTGCTATGAGCTCACCGAGGGCTGTCGCAAGCACCTGGCCCGTCAAGTTGTCATCGTCAATGACGACCGATGCGCCAGCACGTACAAAGATATCAGCATTGCGGTTTTGGTGATCATTAGGCGAAAGTGGCAACGGTATCAAGATCGATGGCACGCCAAAAAGGGCGATCTCTGTGAGCGTGCTCGCCCCTGCCCGAGCGACGACGAGATCGGCCGCCATCAGATATCGATAGAGTCCGGAGTCGTAACCGAGTGAGTGGTAATGCTTGTTCGCCATACCCGTCCCTGTCTGCGACCGTGGCTCACCGAGCGCATTTTTTGAACCCATGCTGTGGACTATCCTAACGTGATCGTCGGATGCCAGGAGCTCAGCAGCCTCCAAGGTAGCAACATTGACGCTGCGCGCCCCCAGTGAACCCGAGGTCACCACGACAAGGATATCATCGGCGTCAAACCCCAAAGATGCGCGCACCGCCTGTCGGTCGGTTAGTTTGAGCAACTCTCGTCTTGGAGGATTTCCAACAACAGCCGCTCGTCTCAACCACGACTTAGGCAGTGAGACCGGCCATGCCAGGAAAATCCGTGATGACCATAGACCAACTAGGCGATTCGAACGGGTCAGGGCGGCGTTCTGTTCAAGTAGATAAGAACGTGCACCGCGCACTCGTGCTAACAACGACACCAGCGGAGTATGGAAACCGCCAAAGCTAATCACTAGATCCGGTCGTGCCAACGATCGCAACTGGGCCAAATTGTGCGAGATAGCCACTACATTCGTCACCACGGCTGCAAAGATACCGCGCGCGCCGTGCGGCAACCCAGCGCCACGCACCCGGATGACCTCCAGGTTCAGGCCCTCAGTCACCTCATAGTCGACCTCGCGGTCGGTGGTAATGAGTATTGGATGCACGTCGTCATCGAAAGCCTCTATCACCGACAGACCGGCATGTATGTGACCAGCGGTGCCGCCAGCCACAACCCAAACAACGCGGCTCATGTCAACCTCCTTCTTCGGAGGATCCCACTCACCAACCCGAGTGCAGCCAAGGTAACCACGGTCGAAGAGCCCCCGGCGGAGATCAAAGGCAACGGGACGCCCGTGACCGGCAACAGCCCGATCACCGCCCCTATGTTGAGCGTCATCTGAACCAGCAGCCACACCGCTATCAAGAACGTCAGAGCACGTTCGCTAGGTTGAGTCAGCTGTTCAGAAACTCGGAAAACAGCGATCGCCAAGGATACAAGCAGTAAGAGGACCACGACCGAACCAAGAAGCCCAAAATCCTGTCCCACCACAGCAAAGATGAAATCGGTCTGAGCATTGGGCACGTACCCCCAGTTCGCCAAACCTGTGCCTAGTCCGGTCCCAAGAAAGTGACCCGAGGCGAAGGAGTTCAACGCCTGAACCTCCTGATAGGAGTAGCTCATTCGATATTTCCATGGGTTCAGAAACGAGAGCAACCGCAATCGACGATAGTTGCTGGAGAACGCGCCTATGATTCCAGCGAGTATGGAGCCACCGGTCACGACGGCCAATGCTCGACCTCGAACATCACCGACATAGAGTGCCGCCATCCCAAGCGAGAAGACTATCATCGCGGTCCCCATATCAGGCTCGAGGAAGATGACACCAGCCATCAGAGCGGTTACGACAATTACTGGTCCCACCAGCTGGGTCGGACGACGTTTAGCGACAAGGTTGGCCAGGAACAGCACGAGTGCGAGCTTGGCAAACTCTGAAGGCTGCACCTGAATCGGGCCAAGTTGAAACCAACGATGGGCCCCACCCACGCTGCGACCGATACCAGGAACCATAACGGCGAGTAACATGGCAGCCGCTAACAGCAAGAAAATTGGCGACAGCTTGAGCCATACTCTCAACGGCACCGCTTGCATGATGGCGAATGCAAGCCCCCCGATTACCAGCCAGAGAAGTTCGTGCCCGATCAACGAAGTTATTGAGCTATGAGTGGCTATGGTGGCGACATAGGCTGCAGCGACCTCGAGTATGGCTCCTACCGCGACCAAAATCACCAGCAACCAGTAGAAGGTAGAGCGGAGTCGAATCTTGTCTACCGCGTTGCGGACATAGGTTGTCATTGCCCTTCCCTTCGCCGCCTCGATCGCTGCTCTCGTCCAGTGTCACTCTCATGATCTTGGGCAGACGATACATCTGTCGATCCCTCTCGAGTCTGGTGGGCCGCCCCAGCGAGACGTTCACGCACCAATGCTTTAAAGTCCGACCCACGATGGGCATAGCTGCGATACCAATCAAATGAGGCAGCACCAGGACCGAGCAAGACCACATCACCAGAGCGAGCCTCGGCTGAGGCCAGCGCCACCGCCTCGCGCATAGAATTAGCCAGCTTGACGGGGACGTTATGGCTACGAAAGAGCGCCGCTACTTCTGGACCACATTCGCCTATGGCCACCACACAACGCACCCGATTCGCAACCGCAGCCATCGGTTCAAACGATAGTCCCTTGCCACGTCCCCCAGCTATCAAGATGACATGATCGAAGGACATGATCCCCGCTGCTGCGGCTACTGGTGTAGTCGCCTTGGAGTCATTGACATAGACAATCCCGTTGATCTCACCGACCTGTTCCTGACGATGTTCGAGCCCGGTGAACTCCACAAGTGTGGCTCGAACCCGGTCAAGCTCTACCCCGGCAACGTCAGCCGTCGCCCATGCAGCCAGAGCATTGGCGACCGCGATGGGACCTGAACGTCCAAGGCTAGCCACCGGCATCAGTTCGACCTCGCAGGGTCCCAGCAAGCTGCCGTTTCGCAGCATATAGTCCGCCTCACCCTCGATGGAGAAGGTCACACGTCTTACCCCCTCGGGAAGAGGGGTCGACAAGACAACTGGATCATCCGCATTGAGGATAGCGGTACTACCAGGGGCAAGCTGGGCAAAAAGCTTAGCCTTTGCCCGCCTATACTCCCCCAAACTCCCGTGCCAATCAAGGTGGTCTGGGGTGAAGTTAGTCCAGGTTGCGGATGCAGGGGAAAAAGTCGGTGCCCAGGTAAGCTGAAAGGAACTCGCCTCGACTACGTATCGTGATGCAGATGACTGGGCTACCGCCGCGAAAGAGACACCGGCGTTGCCACAGAGCACCGCGGTCTCTCCAAGCATCAACGAGGTCAAGGTAGCAACCGTAGTCTTGCCATTGGTGCCAGTGATCGCACTAACCGGTGCATCTGCAAGGAGCCATCCCAGCTCGAGTTCGCCAATCACGCTGCCAGCCTGGGGCTCTCGTCCAAGTCGCAGTGGCGAAATACCTGGGGATACCACCACAAGGTCCCAGGGTGAATCGATGAGTTCGGCAATAGTTCCGGTTGATTCAAAATACGCGCTCTGGATCGCCTCTAGGCGCAGTTCTTCGACATCCTCAGCAAGCGAAAGGCGAACTCCACAGCTCCTGAGCGCCTCTGCCACTCCATGTCCACTCACACCCATGCCGACGATCAGGACCCGAGCCCCGAAAAGATTCATCGCCCAAAACTCCCGAGCGAGAGGAAGTCGGCATAGAAGGCACCTACGGCAATCGCCGTGGCTACACCTGCAAAGATCCACAAGCGAATCAAAACCGTCGTCTCTGGCCAACCATAGAGTTCAAAATGATGGTGGATAGGCGCCATCTTGAGGACACGCCGATGAAAGACTCGGAAGGAGAACACCTGCGCAATAACGCTGAGTGTCTCGACCACGAAAAGCCCGCCGAGCAACAGCAACAGAAGATCGACCCTCAGCACAAGCGCGAAGGCTCCAAGCCCACTCCCGATCGCCAGCGAACCGGCATCACCCATGAAGATCTTAGCTGGAGGTGCATTCCACCAGAGGAAGCCGAGAATCGCTCCGACGAAACAGACGGCCAACGCAGCCAGATCAAGAGCATCGTGGACCTTATAGGCTGCGACGTGTCGGAACATCCAATAGGAGATCAGAGCCATGGCAGCGAAGGCGAAGATCGCGGCTCCTGAGGCAAGACCATCAAGACCATCGGTCAAGTTAACTGCATTGGAGGTGCCGACGACTACAAGAACAGCGAAGATACACCATCCCACCGTTCCGAGACCAATACTCAAGCTCCCAAGCCGAACGAATGAAATCGCAGTCGGGACGTGGGCCCAAAAGTGGGCCAACAAAGCAAACAGAGTAGCCACAAGCACTTGGCTTCCAAACTTGGCCAACTTCGTAAGTCCAAGGCTACGTCGATTACGAACCTTGAGAAGATCGTCGATCAAGCCAATGATGCCAGAGAACACCGTGACGCCGACGACCAGAATCCCAGAACGTGAAAAACTCACACCCAAGTGAATATGGACCAGCATATAACTGAGCACGATGGCGATCAGGATGGCGATCCCACCCATAGTCGGTGTGCCCGCCTTCACAAGGTGCCTGCTGGGCCCATCCTCACGGATCTGTTGGCCGACGCCACGCGAACGTTGCCGATCTATAAGGATCGGCGTCACAAAGATCGCGACGATCAGAGCGAGACCACTGCCGGTCAAAATGGCGATCAACGCTTACCGTCCTTGAGTTCTAGTACAGCGCGCAACGCCTCATCGTAGTCGTCGAAGTCATAGCTCGCTGTCCCGATTCGCTGGCTCCTCTCGTGTCCCTTCCCAGCGATCACCAACACATCCTCATCGCCAAGCTCCTCAACTGCGGTACGGATAGCCACTCGACGATCGAGTAAGATCCGTGGCTTAGTCCCATTAACGCAACCCGCCGCCACGTCGTCGGCGATCGCTTGAGGATCCTCGGAGCGCGGGTTATCGCTGGTGATAATCACTACGTCAGCTAGACGCTCGGCGGTCGCACCCATGAGAGGGCGCTTTCCATGATCGCGCTCCCCGCCAGCACCGAATACGATCAGCAGCTTTCCGTTTCGACCTAGAGACAGCCGCGCCGCCACCAGAACTTGCTCCAGGGCGCCAGGTGAATGCGCATAATCTATAAAGATAGAACCATATCGGCTGGGCACACGCTCCAAGCGACCGCGCGGCGCCTGCACCTCTCTCGCCACCTCCACCAGGTCTGCTAGTTCGAAACCGAGCGCCTCCATCGCCATCAAGGCCATGTGAAGGTTGACCAAGTTGTGATGGCCAATAAGTGGGGCAGCAAAACGATGGCCACGGAGATCAAAACTCAACCCATAAGGACCCAACGTTACCTGACTAAGCTCGGCGTCGGAGACGCCGACTACCGGGACTCCTGCAACCTTCAACAGGCGCTGGCCCCAAGTGTCATCGGCATTGATCACTCCGAGTGAGGCATAACTTGGCTGGAAAAGCGAGGCCTTGGCCTCAAAGTACTCCTCCATCGACGGGTGGAAGTCCAGATGATCCTGGGATAGATTCGTGAACATCGCCACATCGACGTGAAGATACTTCACTCGGTCCATCGATAGTGCAATGGAGGAGATCTCCATGGCAGCGTAATTTCGGCCTTGGTCAACGAAGTGTGCGAGTCGGCGTGCAATCTCCGGAGCCTCGGGCGTGGTGAGTCGTCCCCACAGCGTTCCCATGGTTCCGACCCCACACCCCAAGAGTCCAAGCATCTCCGAGACCAGGGAGACGGTGGTGGTCTTACCGTTGGTACCGGTCACTCCAACGACCTTCAACTTTTTCGAAGGTTCCCCGTAGACGAGATGGCTCGCCATGGCGACACGATCTCGCAGCTGCCTGGGATCGACGACCAGCTGAGGAAGGGACGTCGTCAGTGGATGTGCAACCAGCAGCGCCACTGCGCCCTTGCGAACCGCCTCTTCAACAAAGATGCTCGAATCCACATGCGAGCCAGGGACGACCGCGAAGACGTCACCCTCATTCAGCAGTCGGTGATCCATGGCGAGACCCAGCGCCGTCAGGTTTTCAAACCCCTCACCAACCACCTGCGCATCAAGTAGACGAGCCAATTCGCCCAACGTCATCGCGGCATGCCTCGTCTCTCCCACTTCTCCGCCCAAACCCGGACCACAACCATAACTATGGTATAGGGATAAGGTGGCCGTGATAGTCACTCGCGCGACCTTCGGGAGGATGATTTAGCCGTGTGGGGTAACAACGAAGTATCAATCGTGCCTGTCGGTGTGACACCATACCGAGCAAGCGCATACCGCATGATCTGGGAAAACACCGGAGCTGCCGTCATTCCACCATATATAGGTACTGGCTGGTCCAACATCACCACCGCACTCAATACCGGGTGTTGAGCTGGCACCATTCCGACGAAGGTGCCCCAATAGGCACCCATCTGATAACCAGCTTGCGTGTGTAAAGGCTTCTGTGAGGTACCAGTCTTGCCCGCAACAACATAACCCGGGATAGTCGCATCCGGGGCGGTAGCATTGGCTCCGGTAACGCCAGAGAGAAGATGCACCATCTCCTTATCGATGCTGGCCGGCACGACTCGATGGGGGGCAGGCGAACTCAGTGGGCTAAGTTTCCCATTGGAGCCAACCGTACCGAGGACAAGTTTTGGAGCCACCATCACTCCGCCATTGGCGATCGCATTATAGGAGTCGAGAATCTGCAGTGGAGTCACGAGCTGGTCCTGTCCGATTGGAGTGGATCCGATGGCGGTAGCTGACCATTGGCTGATCGGCTTGAGATATCCTTGAGTCTCACCAGGAAACGCTAGACCCGTCGGTTCGCCCCAACCGAAGCGTTGGAATGAGGCGAGCAGCCTTGCAGGGCCCAGCCGTCGCGCAATCTCGATGGTGCCGACATTAGAGCTCTGGGCCAAAATCTGACCCATGGAGAGAACCTCAGTTGGGTGCGGTTCAGCGTCGTGAAAGATAGAACCACCTATGTTGAGATGGCCAGGGACAACCTCAGTCGATGTCGGTGTGATAAGGTGGTCCTGGAGCGCAGCCGTGAAGGTCGCAATCTTGGCGACCGATCCGGGTTCGTAGCTGTACGCTACCGCTTGGTTAATCCAACTCTGAGTCGGCAGTGCTCGCTTCACATCCACCGGCTGACCTCCGTTAGCCAGCGGCTTTGCCCCAGGGAGTGGCGGCGCACTAAGCGAGACCATAGCCAGGATCTGTCCTGTCGCCACATCCATCACTACCGCAGTGCCGCCGATCGCGTTAGTCTTCTGCATCTCACCGGCAACCGCCTGTTCGGCATACGCCTGCAGGTATGGATCGATCGTGAGCTTGAGACTCCTGCCCTGAACTGGTGCTTGCTTTTTCACGATCGAATTTGGCAGGGGAAGATTGCCGGTTGCCGTCTGCTCTACCGCATAGCCATTCTTGCCTGCAAGCAGCTTTTGATACTGATACTCGAGTCCAAAGAGACCATTGTCATTAGCCCCAACACGCCCTAACACTGGCTCAGCCAGTGACCCCGCCGGATAATAGCGAGCTTGTCCAGGTTCGACATTGATTCCGGGCAGCACTCCGTTTAGCGCCATCGTCTCGATCTTCGAGCCGATTGACTGCGTCACCAGCTGGGCAACGACAGAGTATCCGCCCTTAACAGTCAGTGCATGTTCAACCTGTGCCGTTGGCAGCGAAAGCAGTTTGGCTAGTGTCGCCGCCTCCGGAAGCGGATTTTTAATGAGGAGCGGGTCAGCCAGGATGGTGTCCCGCAGTTCGGACATCGCGAGTACTTGCCCGTTCCTGGCCAGAATCGAGCCGCGCAATCCTGGAAGAGTCACCGTTGTCTCCGGTTCTTGGGTCGCGAGATTGGTATAGCTCGGAGATGCCAACACCGTAACCCGTAATAACTGAACGATTAACGCCAAGGTCACCACGCCACATGCCAGCAGGGTGAGACGAGTTCGTCGACTGCGTCGCTTAGCCACCACCGACCACCTCCCCAGCTGGGAGAGGAAGCGACGGCGCGGTCGCCGCAGACTGGGGCAAGGGAACCGCATTCTTTGTGTGCGACCCTGCCACAACATCGACTGAACTTGGGAGCGTGAGATGTAGATGTTGACTCGCGTAGCTCATGATCCGTTGCGGCGACGAGAGCTGAGCTACCTCCAGTTTTAGATCCCCCTGAACGCGTTGTGCCTGCGTGATCTCAGCGCTAAGCTGCCCAATACTCGACTCCTCTAACTCGATCGCTATGCGCGTCACGACCACCATTCCGAGCAGAGCGACCACAGTGATGAACACCAGGACTTTGCGAACGCTCCGGGTGCGTGCAGCCCGGGCTGGGGACTTGACCAATACCAGTTCGGGTTGCCGACGATGCGGGCGTTCCCTCGTGGGACTTTGTGGAAGCGCGACTACCCGTGCCATGTGGGAACCTGCTGCCAATAGCGTTCGAGAACGTCAGCGACATCGTTAGCGGTACGTCGCAGCGCGCGCATACGCGCGCTCCTAGAGCGAGGATTTGCAGCCAGCTCATCATCGGAGGGGATAATCGCGTGTCGAGTCGTGCGCTCCCCTGCCGGCTCAGCTCCGCAGGTGCAGCCGAGTCTAGGTGGGCAGATGCAGCCACCGGTCTCCACAAGCCGGATGAAGCGCTTGACGAGTCTGTCTTCGCCTGAATGGTAACTAATGACCTGCATGACACCCCCTCGATCGAGCAATCCAAGTGCTGCAGGTAAAAAGTGAATGAGCTCGGAAGCTTCGTAGTTGACACTGACTCGTAGAGCCTGAAAGACCTTTGTTGCCGGGTGTGTGCGCCCGCCACGCAACCTCGCCGGGGTCGCTGAGACGATGATCTCAGCCAGTTCGCCAGTGGTGGCTACCGGAAGCTGACTCTTCAGTGCGTTGGCATATCTGATTGAGAGAGTTCCGACACCGTTCTCTCGAAAGATCCGGATCAGATCCTTCGTGGACACCGCTAGCAGAAACCCAGCAACATCTGCATCCTCACCATCTGGGTCCATTCGCATATCAAGCGGGGCATCAAAGCGAAACGAGAACCCACGACCGGGATCATCCAGTTGCATCGACGAGACACCAAGATCAGCGAGCACACCGGCCACCGCAGCCACAGGTGCCACCGCATCCGAAATCTCTCCGAACCTTGCATGCACCAAACGTGCCCGACCGCCGTAGCGACTCAACCGATCCTGCGCCTGCTCCAGTGCCCGACGGTCGCGATCGATTCCGATCACCTCCGCCCAGTCGAGTTCATCCAAGATACGCTGGGAGTGACCAGCGAGCCCGACGGTCGCGTCGACAATGACGGTCGACGGGGTACGACGGTCGCGAAAACCCTGCACTACCTCTGCTGCGAGAACCGGGGCGTGTGTGAACTGACCCGGCTGCCGCTCATCGGTCGAACCCGCTGGAGAGTGGAGACCTCCCTGGCTTGGTGTCTTCTCGAAATCACCGTCGCTGCGCTGGCTATTCATGGGCACCATCTTGATAGTCGGCCCAACGAACAGGATCCCAGAGCTCGATGGTACCAAATGCTCCATTGACAAGTACCTCGCGCTCCAGGCCGACCAGTGTTCGCAGCGGTTGAGGTAGTCCAACGCGACCAAGGCGGTCGATCTCCAGCTCAAAAGCCTGACGCCCCCAGTCCCTCAATCGACGACGCTCGATCGACTCGTCCCAGCTGAGTGGCGGTACCGCATTGACGAAGGTGGCAAAGTCTTCGACCGTCCAAATCACGATGCATGGATCGCCGTACTGCGACGGGGTGGCGTAACAGCGATCAGAGAAGCTGGAACGGAAGCGCGCGGGGAGTGTGAGTCGACCTTTGAGGTCGAGGGAATGGGTATACCCTCCAAAGAACTTCGCCTTTACCTCACCTGTCTGCCACACCGACTCGACTGCCCTCTCCACTACCAACCAATGGGCCCCACTTTACCCCACAATTCCCCACCAGCACACGTAATTTCGGCATGAAGAGGGTAAAACATGACAATTTGTTTGCCCGACGGGGGCTAGTTCGTACAGATGTTCTGCTATAGAGCGGTGATCGCCTTGACGACTCTATTCTGCACGTCTTGACGTGAAAGATCGACGAGCGGTGCTATGCCCGCCACTCGCAGTGATTCTCCTTCGGGTGGATCGACGACCAAAAGCTCACGCAGATGGCTCTGTCGCTCCTCCCACAGGAGTGAGAGCTGGAAACAGGCTTGGCCTCGAGAACGCCGCTGGGCAAGACCAAGTACCTTGGCGCCATCAACTGAAACCTCTCCATACCCGAGGTCCGCAAAACAGATCAAGCTTCCAAGAGCAGTACGAGGTTGCCGACTCTCGACCATCGTGGCGTTGAGTCTAAGTTCCCGGAGGAGCCCGAGCACGGCAGCTCCCAACCACAAGAAGGAGCGGCCCAGGTCCCATGGGACTAGTGGATCATCAAGTCCTAGATACAGCATCAGCCAGATCTGCGCGCCTGGTTCGACTAAAACAGCCCCACCGCCGCTGTTACGCCGAACGACCGCTAATCCTTGACGCCGAGCTCGATCGAGATCGAACTCGCTCTGTCTGGTGGATGATCCGAGGACCAAGGCACGATCGGTGGGCTGAACGATTCGACACAATCGCTGCCCAGCCTGTAGCTTGGGCCAGGCGTCGTGCAAGCCAGCCGTGCTCAACGAGACAGCCTCTAACTGCCATTGGGTTTGGTGGCCGACACTCACTCGAGAAACAATTCAGCCATGAACGGTCGCCGACCACCGGTGAAGGGGCAATGGCGGCAGCCGAGACTACAACAGAACCCGCGCTCCATCAAGGCACGCGAACAGAGCACGAAATCGCCGGTGACCGGATCACAATACGCCTCGGCACCCACCGCTAGCGCATCGCGATGCAGAGTCAACCTCACCATCGCCATCGGGTGATCATAATCAAAACGGCGCTCAGACGGAAAATAGAGAACCGTCTGATCCCAGTTATCTTTGAAATCCGATGACACCCCTAACCGACCACTAGTCCTTGACCTGCCGACCGCCAACTCCCATGCATCCTCAGATACTCCCCTTCTCTTGGCTAGCGAGTCGCGTTGTTGCCCTCCGTTCCTTCGATTTAGCGCGGGCAGCTATGGCTCCAGATCCCAAAACATAATAGATCGACCCATCTTGCTAGCTACGTCTGGCATTGTCAGCACGACAGCACCGAGTTCACTTGAGCGCCATCGGCAATCTGAACAGCCACAATCTGAAAAGGCCAAAGTTGTAGATGATCGCCACGCTTTCTACTCCGACTACGGTAGTCTAGTCGCAGGGGTCAGAACAGGCAAGGAGAAGTGTGGAGGCCTACGTCCTAATCCAGACAGAGATCGGAGAGGTAAGCAAGGTGCTGCCTGCTATCCGCTCGTTGCCTATGGTAGTTCGCGCCGACGACGTTACCGGGCCCTATGACATTATTGTGCTGTTGCGTGCGGAGACACTTTCTGAGATTGGTAGCCAGGTCGTAGAGGGCATCCAGGTCATTGAAGGCGTTACGCGCACGCTTACATGCCCAGTCGGACATCTTCAGCTCGACATGCTTCTGCCCCATTCCCCATAGCCAGATAACACCAATTAACTTGGGTAAGATTGGGCAACGCCACTACAAGTTGGGCACATAGCGAACGGCTTGAAACTGCAGATGTGTGAGTCTCTATGCTCCGTTTCGTCAGTGATCGCAGGAGAGGCCCGACTCCTAGTTTAAATTTTGCGCTATAGAGTCGAGCACGGCGTGGATGCCCAGATCGGTTGCGAGCGAACCGAACATAGCATGAGATCGGAGCGGAGCCGTGGTTGTCAGCTAGAAGCCGCGGATACCTACGTTGGCATCGGCAGTTGGATCGGAAATCGGACTCGCTAGAGCGATCCAATAACGGTCTCGGAGGATTTACCAGAGGCACTCCGGTTGGCATACACCGGACTTTTAATATAAAGAGTCGATGGGGTCGCAATCACAGTAGCGGTCGTCACCTGCCTAGCTGACGGGAGCATTATGGCCGCCAAAACTCCAGAAGGGCGGTAGCGCCCAACGATTAACCGAGACAATCCGTCGGTAGTCTGGCATGATGCCGCCACGATTGCTGTCGCGCCCTCATTGGCCTCCAGGAAACCGACCTTGATGTGCCCAACTACTCCAGTCCAGGGTCCAACGGTATTACACAGGTGATTGGCGGCCGGTTTGATCCAAGCACCGGTTCCGAAAAGACGCACCGCTACCCTGCCATTCGGGCCATAATCAACGACCGGTGTACTGCCTAACTGGAGTTCGTTCGCTCTAAGGATGACTTCCTTGGTGCTAAGTGCTGTAGAGGCTGCGTACTCGTGAAACTCGAATGGGATAGAGATCACCAGCAACGCCCCAAAGCCAATCATTCCCCGCTTGACCCATTTCCCACGGTTAAGCTGACGTTGTTCAAAACGGTCCTCGCCCGATCGCCGCCAATAAGAAACCGGCCGATTGCTAGCCAACAGCACTCCCTAGATGAATATAAATAGACGGTCGCTATGGACGAACTCAACCGGACGAGCTGTGCGGCCCAAAGATCCTCGCCTCTACGTTCTACCACACTGTAGCCGAACTTGCACAATGTTGTTTCAAGCATGAGCACTCAGCCCTTATTGATTTTTACTCGCCAACTTGCGCACTAGACTAGACTTGATGGTAGAGAAGTTGACGCATGACAGCGAGGACGCCGACGCCAATGGCTGGCTCCTTCTCTCTCGGCACCTTGACGATTTCTTAGGCGTCTGGCCACCAGCGAGACCGATCCAATTAGTACCAACTCTTCGACGCCAACAGCCCGGCTGGGACAGCACGACACGGCGATTCCTAGGCGTCTTCTCGCCAACCGATGGGACTACTCTCTCCGTCGACCCTATTCTGGCTCCACTCTTTAAGACTCTTGACACAGATGACGAGCCTCGAGCCTCGAGCCAGATCAATCCGCTCCAACAACCCGCTGAGCAACAACTCGTCCAAGCACACCATTCAACACCACGCGACACCGATACACACCTAGCGTACGCTTCCGCCACTAGATCAGAGTTGTCATCAGTTGCCAGACTTATCGAAGACGTAATCGGGCTTGGTTCTGGCTCCTGTTTCATCGCATATTTTCGCTTCGCCTTCAAAGTCCCGGACCTAGGTAGCCCAGGTACTTGGTTACCAGCGAACGACCCCAATCTGCCCCAATGGCTCAAACCCTTTGGGGGCGATGTCTTGGTCGCCCTCGACAGACACGACCGTGTGCTAGCCGGAGTCGGGCTGAAGCGCCACGACCGCTACGTTAGGGAGTTGGCGGTGGTCACTGAACCGGAGGCTCGTGGGCGTGGATTAGCCAAAGCGCTCGTCGCTCAGGCTGCCGAACGTGTGCTCCAGGAGGGAATGCTCCCTACCTACCTTCATGCACCCAACAATACGGCTTCCGCACGAGTGGCGCAAGCAACGGGTTTCATAGATCGCGGATGGCGTCTTATCGGACTCAGCCAGGCCGGCGAAGCATTGCTTGATCAACGTCTATAACGGCAACTGAGCACCATACCTCAGAAGGGCCGCGAACTCAAAGATTCGAAAACAACCACGAAGCGCCGCCACCGCTAGCATCTTTACCATGGATAGCTTGCGAGGACAAACGGTAATGGTAACAGGGGCGTCTAGTGGCATCGGAGCCGCCATGGCTGCAGCTTTGCTCAAACAAGGAGCGCGCGTAGCGGTCTGCGCGCGAGCCGGAACCCGTCTTACCTCCACCGTACGCCACTTCACTTCATCGGGACTTGATGCGCTCGCCATCGAGATGGATGTTCTCGACGCCAACGCTGTCGAGCGCGCCGTCGATGAGGTCTATGATCACTTCGGCGAACTCGACGTGCTCGTCAACAACGCTGGGATCGGGATGAGGACGGTTAACCCTCGCTTCTTTGAGGATCCATTACCCTTCTGGAAGGTCCCAGTCGATGGTTTTCGGGTAGTAATCGCGACAAACCTCACTGGATACTTTCTAGTAGCGCGTGCAGTCGCTCCGCGCATGGTCACTCGCGGCTCTGGCAAGATCGTCATGATATCCATGAATCACGAGACGATGGTGCGCAAAGGGTTCGTCCCTTATGGACCCTCTCGCGCTGGATCCGAGGCGCTCGCCGCGATTATGGCGAAGGATCTTGAGGGCACTGGCGTAACCGTCAATACTTTGCTTCCCGGGGGAGTCACCGTGACGGGCATGATCCCAGAGGACTCACCTCCAGAACTCCGCAATCATGCACTCCCACCCGAGATCATGGGTCCAGCAATAGTCTTTCTCGCCTCCAACGCCTCGCACGGAATCAACGGCGAACGAATCATCGCCACTGAGTTCGACGAATGGAGATCCGCCATCCAGGCAACCGAGGATCGAAACCCGGAGTAGCATCCAGTCGAAAGCCCGAAGCAGGTATGCGACCCGACAATCCCAAGTCGCCACAACCTAGTAATGTCGGCCAAAATGCGCCCGTCTCGCGACGGTGTCCATCAATGCCGCTTGTAAGCGACCCTAAGCACTCAACATAGTGAACCCTCGGCAAACATTGTCTAAACTCCTGTCATCGGGAGCACTTTGTTACATTGAGGGAGGTCGCGTGCCTGAAATAGTCAAGTTGAATCGACAGTATTACCGTGATGTCAATCATTTCGCGGTCTCGACCCCGTGGGCACATGGATTCATGGCCTTCTACTCGCATCTAAGCGGCATTGGAGTCCTGGCGATTTTGCTCCTAATTGCGTGGTGGCGTGCTCGCTCGCGGCCCAAGCCTGATCGGCAAGTCGCGAGGGTACTTTGGGCGGCAGGGGGAACGGCGATCGCCGAGGGGATATCCCATTACATACTCAAGCCATTGATCGCTGAGCGGCGCCCGTACCTTACACTTGCGCACGTCGAGGTGCTCCTCACCCGAACCCATGGCTTCAGCTTTCCAAGCGGGCATGCCACCATAGCCGGAGCAACCATCGTTGGCCTCTGGCTGAGTCGAGATAGGCTGATGACCATCCTTGCTGCAATCGCTGGGGTTTTTCTCGCCTTTGGCAGAGTCTACGTAGGCATGCACTACCCCGGCGATGTCGTTGCCGGCCTCATCTTTGGGGGTCTCTTTGTCCTGATCTTAAGTCCCGCTGTCGTTGGGCCACTGACCCGGTTTACCAGGGCGATACAGAGGTCTTCATCCATCGGCTGGCTCGTAGAGAGCCGCAGGGGGACGGGCGCACACGCCTCCTCGCGGGCGTAGCTCCAAGGTATCTACTCCCAACGATTCGACAGATGCGAAACCGCCTGTTCACATCCGAGATTCCGAGAGACTAGGCGATCTCAACCCAGACTCTTCTCGAGTCCATAGTGAATGCGAACTAGCTCGCTGATGTAACTCATATCAGTTCCAGGCGTTCCTCACTTGGTTGCGATCTAGAGCCTCCTGCCCACCATGTAGAGCCCCAACATACGAGTGTGTTCGCTGCGTTGTGACTGTCAATCACCTCCAGTGGTTAGGGCTCCTAAGTTCCGGGATTGCAGACGACATAACCGAGAGATTCCAGAAATTGGCCCTGACTCGCCCAAGAAAGAGGAGTGGGAGGTTTTTGGAGATATAAGAGAATCGACACCACTTGTCAACCAAAGCGCTAACAGGATGGACTCAGTCGAGTAACCGTCAGCAATCTGTCTAAACATTCCGCTCACGGTTATGGTGGCCGAGATAGAATGGAAATACCCTTATAGGTATACAGAGATGGCAAAGGAGTATTGTGTGAGCCTCGAGATTTCGATCGATGAATTTGAAACTATCTACGGCGAAGAGATCGAACTGATCGACGTGCGTGAGAGGTGGGAGTACGCGGCTGGCCATGTCCCTGGTGCAATCAACATTCCTCTCTCCGAGTTGGCTAACCACCTCGACGCCATTCCCAGCTCTCGCCACTACGTGATCTGTGCCTCTGGCGGCAGAAGCTTGCACGCAGTCGAGGCGCTTAGAAGCGCCAGCTATGACTCGATCTCGGTGGCGGGTGGGACGCTCGCCTGGGTCGATAGAGGCAACGAGATAGTCGTCGAGGAGTAGCTGGCCCTCACTAGTAGATGAGTTGCGCCTCAGGGGTTGTCGGCGCGCTCAATCCGCGATAGATTGGCTCTTGTCTGCAATGGGTCGTACAAAGGGGGAGTTATGACTACTGCAAGCGAGAGCCTACCCGATCTGCCGCCTATGGTTCGTGAGAGCCATTTGGTGGCGCCGAGCCTTCCGCCATCCTCGCGCATTCCAGTTCGTAGTGAGGCTGAGTTTCGAGCCCTCTACCAGCGATCCTTGACGGACTTAGGTGGCTACTGGCAAGAGGTAGCCAACACCTTTGAGTGGATGGATGGGTGGCCAGCTAGTGTTGCACTTGGTGGTGACTTCTCAACCGGATACCGTTTCTTCGATGGTGCCACAATGAATGTCAGCGTCAACTGTATCGATCGCCATGCGCGAACCAGTCCATCCAAAATTGCTCTCTACTGGATTGGAGAGGACGGCTCCGAGCGTTCGTGGACCTACGAAGAGCTCCTGGATACCACCGCCAGGCTCGCTCAGGCTCTTGCCAATCTAGGCGTCACCAAGGGTGATCGCGTAGCAATATTTCTCCCGAATCTCCTGGAGACATTTGCCGCCGTCCACGCCTGTTTCCGTATCGGCGCGATCTACAACATCATCTTCTCAGGTTTTTCTGCAAACGCACTTGCAGAGCGCATCGTCGACACCACCGCGAAGGTAGTTATCACAGCTGACGAATCGATGCGCCGTGGCCGACCGGTGGCACTCAAAGCCACACTCGACTCCGTCCTCGACAGGCTGCCTAGCATCGAGCACGTCGTTGTCGTGCGTCGCACCGGTGCGGCCGTAGCGATGAAGGCCGGCAGGGATCACTACTTCGACGAACTCCTGGCTGCAACCCCGGACCGAGCAGATCCAGTAGCCATCGAGGCGAACGAACCCGCCTTCATTATCTATACCAGTGGGACTACAGCCAAGCCTAAAGGTCTGGTTCACACCGGTACCGGTTTCCTGGTCGGCACCTACCACGACGTCCTCTGGTCGCTAGATCTCGGGCCGGAAGATATCTATTGGTGCACAGCTGACACCGGCTGGCTAACATTCCCCATTTTTGAATTGGTCGGCGGGCTGGCGCACGGCGCTACCATGGTCGCCTATGAAGGTGCTCTCGACTACCCCACACCCGATCGAGCCTACGAGCTGATAGAGAAGCTCAAGATCACGAAGATCTTCACCGCTCCCACCTTCCTTCGAATGCTGGCTCGCAACGGTGATGCGTTGGCAAAGACTCACGATCTGTCGTCGTTGAAACTGATAGGCCTCGTTGGGGAACCTCTTGATGCCAAAACGTGGAACTGGGTACACGACAACGTCGGTGCCCCAAACATGGAGATCAATAACACCTACGGTCAGTCGGAGACCGGCAGCGCTTGGACCTCATCCGCGGTTGGCATAACTAGTTCAAAACCAGGCTCTTGCGGTCTGGCTCTTCCCGGTCATGCTTGGGAGATCGTCGACGAATCCGGGGAACCTGTCAGTGTAGGCAAGGTCGGCTATCTCCTCATCACCCAACCGTTCCCAACTATGTTTCGAACCATCTGGAACGACCCTGAACGTTATCGAGCACAGTACTTTACTCGCTTCGGCGCTGATCGTTACGACACGGCCGATGCTGCGCTCGTGGATGGCGATGGCCATATCTGGGTCGTAGGCAGAGTCGATGGAGTCATCAACGTAGCCGGCCACCGACTCTCCACGATGGAGATGGAGAGCGCACTCCTTAGCGTTCCAGGTGTGGCCGAGGCAGCCGTTGTTGGTGTAGACGACGAGACCAAGGGTCAGGTGCCGGTGGCCTTTGTCTCGCTATCTGCTTCAGCGTCCGACGTTACCGTCGACGCGCTCAAAGCCAAGATTACCGAAGAGATCGGTGCAATAGCACGTCCAAAACAGGTATATCTCCTCTCGACAATGCCCCGCACTCGATCAGGCAAGATCGTTCGTCGTCTACTTAAAGAGCTAGTAGTAGATGGCCACACGAGTGGAGACACTACAGGTCTCGAAGATCCGGAGGTCTTGGCTAAGCTCGAGGCGGAGCTCGGCTAAGCAACGGCACAACCGGTCGGTAACAGCCAAATACCACTGGAGAGCTGCGGAATACATCTCAATCTGAGCACGCTCTCTAGCGTGGATCAACGTCGGCAACATCGCAGTTTCATCCGGTGAGGCTAGCCTCTTCCCGGCGCTTCCACCAAATAGCGTAGACTCTTTGGATACGACAGATCGAAAGGAGCAATCCACGCATGAAAGCCGTCTACTATCAACGATTCGGCGCGCTCGATGTCCTAGAGTTCGGCGAACTTGACCGACCCGAGCTCGGCCCGGACACCGTCTTGGTACAGGTGGCGGCGGCATCGGTGAATCCGGTGGACTGGAAACTCATGTCCGGTGGCCTCAGCAAGAGCATGACCTCAGTCTTCCCAGTGGTCCCTGGTTGGGACCTCGCTGGTATCGTTAGAGAGATAGGTCCGTCTGTGACCGCCGTACGCGTCGGCGATGAAGTGTGGGGGTATGCGCGAATGGACTTTGTTCATCACGGCACCTTCGCCGAGTTCGCCGCAGTACCCGAACGCGTGTTGGCACGTCGCCCACCAACACTATCCTTTGGCGAAGCTGCTGCAGTGCCACTCGCGGGCCTTACCGCCTACCAGGCTCTAGTTCACCGTCTTCATCTGGACGCATCAGATCGACTGCTCGTCATAGGCGGCGCAGGAGGTGTTGGAAGTTTCGCGATCCAGATAGCAAAAGCACTCGGTGCCACGGTATACGCGACCGGATCGACAAAGAATCAAGAGTACCTCGCATCGCTCGGAGCAAACCCAATCGATCACAGTGTCGATCATCAGGAGGCGCTAGCCAAAGCCCGGCCGACCGCAGTTTTCGACCTCTATGGGGGTGAATCACTCAACGCCGGCATGCGACTACTTGGTGGATCCAGCCGAGCGGCCACGATTGCAGATCCGAGCATCGTAGCCCATGGAGGACACTACGTGTTTGTGCGTCCATCGCCAAGCGACCTGGACGCACTCTCCGAGCTAATTGAGCACGGCAAACTTCGTATTGAGATCCAGGAACGCTTCGCGCTCGCCAATACCAAGGATGCCTTCTCCACCTCCATGGATGGTCACGTTCGTGGGAAGCTCGTAATCGACGTAGCAGATCTCTAGAAAGATGGCTGTCGCACTCATAGACGATGCCATGGTCTCGGCTCACCTCGACGCAAAACTGGCTAATGCTGCCATAGAACATGCCCTCCGGGAGTACAACACAGGAACACTTCTTGCTCCAGCCCGACTCCAAAGCCCGCTGGGAGAGGGTTCGTTGGTTTTTACTAGCGGGTCATTTAGCCGAGGTTACGGCTTCCGCGCCTATGGCACTTTTCCAACCCAAAGTGACGATCAGCTGACGGTCGTCTGGGATCGCGATGGTAATTTAGAGGGCATAGTGGTCGGACCAGAGCTCGGTCGGCGGCGGACCGGCGCTCTTGGTGCTGCTGCCGCCGTACGGCTGACCTCAGCAGGCCAGAAGTTGGTCGTAGGGGTGCTTGGAGCAGGTGCGCAGGCATTTGCACAGCTATGGGCGATCTCAGCCGTGCGTTCCATCGAAGAGATTCGCTCGTATCGGCGAGACCCAGTAGCAAATGCCGACTTTGCCGAGCGCGTGCAGACCGAACTCGGACTCGCTGCCCACCCAGTGAAGAGTCCAGAGGCTGCATGCAAAGACGTCGATCTCCTCATCATCGCCACAGGAGCATCGAAACCAGTGATAGA
Source organism: Ferrimicrobium acidiphilum DSM 19497 (assembly GCF_000949255.1). NCBI lineage: Bacteria > Bacillati > Actinomycetota > Acidimicrobiia > Acidimicrobiales > Acidimicrobiaceae > Ferrimicrobium > Ferrimicrobium acidiphilum. The sequence continues at coordinate 45,752 of NZ_JXUW01000013.1, forward strand.
TGATGCATGGATACGCGAAACCTGCACGATCTTCACTCTCGGCCCCAAGCGACGCGACGCCTCTGAATTGCCCGAGGTACTCTACCAGCGAGCCAAGTTGATCACCTCTGACTCTATAGCACAGCTGGCTGTCGAGGGTAGCGATTCGATTGTCGACCCAGCCCGAGTTGTTCCGCTCTCAGACCTACAGCCACACTCTGGTTGGACCGCCTACGAGCCCGAAAAAGAGACCCCCATGAGCGGCATACAGCTCTACCTTTCGACAGGTCTTGCCGGTACAGAGCTCTTCGTCGTCCAAGCGCTGCTAGCGCGAATCACGAAGAACGAGTAATCACAAGAACACTGGCAACTGCTGCCACTATCAGACCGCCGATGAGTAATCGTGTTAATGTTAGAAAAGAGCCGACCAAGGCGTCCCCCAAACACCCCAGTCGACTCGGTATGAAATGTATCATAGCCCAAAGTGACGACAGACACAAATTCAGCCATAAAGCAGGGTGGGCACAGCCAAGACTCAGCATCGGAGATCGCAAACTCACCTGTTCTGGCGTGCTGGCGCTAGAGCCGCAGTTCACATCGCCGCGACGGATGAGCTACGTCTCACTCACGGCGTGATAGTCGATTACTACCGCACCGGCTGAGATCCAGTCACTGGCAGGGTTAATGTCGTAATCGAGCGAAACAAACTGTCGATGCCCCCCTCGGCGGCTAGCCTGAATGCGTGAGCAACGAAGAAAGCCAACCGGCTCCCCGGTGGGTCACCGATCACGAAAGCGGACATTCGGAGTGGTACGTTCAACGCTTCCGGAGCCTTGCCGCCCAAGGTGCAGATCTCGAAGGGGAGGCACGATTTCTCGATGCGCTCCTTCCGAGACATGCGCGCGTTCTAGACGCAGGGTGCGGACCAGGTCGCGTCGGTGCCGCTCTGCATAGTCGCGGTCATAGCGTGGTGGGTGTCGACATCGACCCGATTCTCCTCGCAGCCGCGAAGGAGGATCATCCTGGTCCCGTCTGGTTGCAGGCTGACCTCGCCACCATGGATCTGTCCGCACTTGGCGAGTCCGACCCCTTTGATGCGGCCATAGTCGCGGGGAACGTTATGACCTTCATTGCGATCGGTACCGGGTCTCAGGTCTTACGGCGAATCGCAGCGCATTTGAAGTCGGGGGCAGCAATCGCCGTAGGGTTTGGCCGCGATCGCGGCTACGACATCTCCACCTTCGATATTGACACTCAAGAAGCTAATCTCACGCTCGAACATCGGTTTGCAACCTGGGACCTACGCCCCTGGACTATAGCATCTGACTTCGCCGTCTCGGTGCTGCGAACGCCTTGATGTCCATGACGATACAACCAATACGCAGCTAGAGTGCTAGGGTAAAACCATGGCAGGAGATCGTTATAGCGGCAGGGGTTCACGTTCGGGAGCTGGACAACCCGGATCTGGGGCGGTCCCGCTGATACTCGGCATCGTCGCGGCTATTTGGATAGTCGGCGGCGTAGCTCTTGGCCTTTACGTTCACGGATCTTGGCGATACATACCTGCAATCTTTGCCTGCGGGATAGGCGTTCTTTTTCTGCGTTCAGCAGCCGGCGCCTATGTTCAAAGGCTCAAATCCTAGCTGCTCATAAGAACTTCTATCATATAGATCCCTAACTAACTACGATGGTTCATCCGACCTCGCAATTGGGTAACTCTCCAGCGGTAGTTGTGCCGGTTTGGGCATGGTCACGCTAAAACCCAGGCAGCTCTTCACTTGCCAAACTCGCAAGGTAACGATTGCACACAATCACGATGGTAGAGTTATAGCTCGATGGATAGACTGCGTTATCTTGCCATTGCACGCAATCCAGATACCTCTTCTGCATTAGGTTACCTAATGATGATCCCAGTCGATGGTGGGATAGTCGTCAAGACCTCGGATACCTGGCCGCGCACCAAGGCGCTCTACTGTCATCCAGCCTCAATGGCTGATTGGCCCGAGAACCCAGAACTAGTGGTAGAGATTGCGCTCCTCTCGTGCGCCCGCAGGGGAGCTGCGATCGACATCGTGGTCGATAGAGCTAGAGAAAATCGCTCCCAACTCGTCTTCACAGTCGCGCGTGGGCGCGACATGATCTTCTGGCAGTCACCGAGGACGCAACGCCAGGCTAGACCAAAGGGTTCGATCCCTCAGGCAAGAGCGCGTGGAGTCACCGAGGTGCCGATTACCGTCGACACTCGAGAGCACTATCCGTACCAATTTCGCAATCGATCGGTCATAACCACGCGCGGAGCCTTGTCCTGTGGCGACTATGGCATCTACCGTGAGGATGAGCTCTATGCCGCCGTAGAGCGAAAGACCCTCGATGACCTCATTGGCAGTCTGTCAAACAGCCGCCTTCGATATGCAATCGGCCAGCTCGCTACTCTTGCGCACGCCGCCGTAGTCGTGGAGGCGCGCTACTCCGCGATTCTCCAATCAACCTTCATGCGCCCGGCCCTCATTTTTGATGCTATCGCCGACTACGCGTTACGCTGGCCCGAGGTGCCCGTCGTCTTCTGCGAGAATAGAAAGCTCGCCGAAGAGTGGACCTACCGCTACTTGGCCGGTGCCTACCACCTCGCTCTCGAACCACCGACTACTCTAGAAACCGCATCGGTCCAACCAAAGCCCACACCAGCAGCGATCCGCCAATGGGCTAGCGCACACGACATCGACATACCAGCGAAGGGACGCATCCCACTAGCCATCCGTGAACGTTACCTGCGTGCTCACGGGCAGGCGGTCATCAACTAATCCAAGCCAGCCTTACATCTCGCAGTTGGTTGAGGATTTGGTAAGTGACCAGGACTATCTGATCACGTCACTAGCTCTACCCCACTTGTTAGAGCCAACAAAAGGTGATCAGATGCCGGTCTCTTGAATGACGCCAAGTAAAGTGGAACCAGTGACGCAGGGTGCTCGACGACGTCGAGCTGAGAAAGACCTGTTGAACCTGATCTAGTTAGTACTAGCGGAGGGACGTCAACCATGACCGACATGTCAATTCCATCGGCAACACCTATGCAATGCTCGAATCCTCGGAGTTTTGCTCCCAATCGGAGATTGCGGCAACGCAAAGCGCATATGTCTCGGCTTCAAAGGCCGAAGGGTTTCGGTGGGGTTATCGCCCTCTTAGTGGCTGCGCTCCTCCTCGCAAGTTGCGCTAACTCGTCGCCATCTAAGACGTCACACTCCGTCGCCTCCGGTGGAGTCGCCTCGTATGCCTTGGGTGCTGGCGATCAATTCAGCTGGATACTCCCGCTCGAAAACGAGGCTAACTACGAAAACTACAATTCGAACGTATCAAACGGCCTCTACAGACCCTTGTATTACGTCGGAGGCGCCGGAACCACCGGCATCAACTATCCACTTTCGATCGGAACTGCGCCTATCTACTCCAACGGCGACAAGACAGTTACCATAAAGCTTCGTCACAACTACACCTGGTCCGACGGTCAACCGGTAACCACCAAAGATATCAAGTTCTTCTTTCAACTCGAGGCTGCTGGTGCCAAAAATGGTGACTATGCCCCGTATCTCCCTGGTCGCATGCCCACAGATATCACCAGCGTCAGCTATCAAGGGTCGTACCAGTTCACACTCCACCTCAACCATGCATACAACCCGGTATGGTTCACTGGCAATCAACTCACCTGGATCTATCCGCTACCAGTCCAGAGCTGGGATAAGACTTGCCTTACCTGTAGAGTCGGCAATGTCGCCTCGACACCAAGTGGTGCAACCAAGGTGATCGACTTCCTCTATAAGGAGTCAGGCCAACTTAGCACCTATGCAACCAACCCTCTATGGAAGAACGTAGATGGGCCGTGGGAGCTTACCGGTTACAATCCGACCACTTATCATGCCGTGTTTCGAGCCAATCCGCACTACACGGGAGCCGGCAAACCCAAGCTCGCTGGCTATCAGATCTACTCCTTCACCTCTGCGACAGCTGAACTTGATGCTCTACGTTCAGGAGTGGTCGACTTCGGGTACTTGCCGACCTCCGACCTCCAACTGTCAAACTACTTCAAGACCCACGGCTACTCGATTAAGCCATGGAAGGTCTTCTATGACAACATTGCCGAACTCGGCTACACGGGCCCCTATCGTCAGCTCGTCGATCAGTTATACCTACGCCAAGCTCTCCAACACCTCGTTAACGAGCCGCTCTATTTGAAGACGACACTCCATGGGTTTGGCATGCTCGACTACGGATCAGCTCCGATTTATGCGGGATCGAACTACGTAAGCCCACAACTGCATCACGATCCCTATCCATACTCTGTTGCTGCAGCGCGGAAGTTGCTGACGAGCCATGGCTGGAGACTCTCCGCCTCGGGACCATCCACCTGCGTCAACCCTGGAACTGGCTCCAATCAATGCGGTGCTGGCATCAAAAAGGGCGCACCACTCACCATCTCTATGATGTATGCAACACCAAGTGCGAGTCTCGCTGCCCAGGCACAGGCGTTTGCTACCGCAGCTCACGCAGCCGGGATCACAATCAAACTCAACCCACAACTGCAGAGCACGATGTATTCGACAGCAGGCGTATGTCCTCCTGGCCCGTGCAATTGGGGCATCGCTCTCTATGGAGCCCAAGAGGACTTTGGTCAATACGTACTCGTCCCAACAGCCGGTGTAGAGTTTGCCAAGGGCAACTACTGGGGCGGCGGATACTATAACCCCACGGAACAACATCTACTGAACGCCGCCTACGATCTACCTGGTTTGTCCCGGCTCTACCAGGTCGAGAACTATCAAAGCAAACAGGTGGCAGGCCTTTGGTGGACGGTAGGCGACTACGCGATCGCGGTAGTAAACAAGCACCTCACCGGGTGGAATCCTCTCAACCCTTATGCAAACTACATGCCATCACGCTGGAGTCTTAACGGTTAACGCGAATCTACTCACAAAACAGAACGCGGTTCCTGCTCGCCACCTTGACAGTTGATGGACAGATGCCGAACCGCAGTCACTCTCCCCGAGTGCGCAACCATTACCCTAGTTGGAACCACCTAAATCGACCGATCGGCCGAATCCACGGCCGATCGGTCGGCCAGTTCGGTCCACTAATCAGGTCCGAGCGAGCCATGCGCATTATCTAACGTCAATGACTCGCAACTACAAGTCATCGCTCTGCCAGGATGATCCACATATTAAATCATCAAAACAACCGATCCGTACTGTTCAATGAGTGCACCAAGCTCTTGAAAGCTACTGACTAGCTCAAGGATCTGTCGATAGAGGACTGTCGACGCAACTAGATCACTGGGGAACGGAGGTGGTGGCCCGACCTCTTCAGGATCAGACATTGAGCCAAACGACATTAGCCGATCGGCCTGATAACAGGCAAGCTGCTCGATTGCATTACCAAGCTCGATCATGCCACTAAAGAACTGGTGCTCAGTTAAGAGCTCCGCATTGAGTGCTAGCGCGAGCAACGCGCAAAAGTTCACCTGTGAAAGAATGGCACCAGCAGTCGCGACTGCCGCTTGCTGTGTCCCTGGTTCAGTCGACATGCCCTCGAGCAGGGTGGCAGCTAGCTGTCTCGAGGAACGGGCACTCACCGAAAGCACTCGGAGCTCCTCGACATCTAAAACTCCGTCGTCATCGGCATGAGTAGTGTCAAAACAACTAAGCACGGCCTTCGCGTACGCACCTTGAGTCCTCACCATCGCAGCGAGCGATTTTGGCAAAAGACGTCGCCGCCAGGTGGGCCACAAGATAAAAACAGCGATAGCCACCGCCCCTCCGAGGGCTGTTGCTATCGCCCGCTCCTCAGAGGTAGAACCTACCGGAGATCCTATAATCGCGAACATCGCGACCACATCAGAGGTCAGAAATATGCTGTAGAGAAAATAATTGGCACGATAGGTGGCGTAGGTACACCATGTAAGCACAACGATCGATACGATCAGGACGCCGTGACTCGGCACCACCAATGCTGCCAGCTCCGTCACAGCCACCGCCCCTATGAGCGTCCCGCCAAGTCTGGCCAACCCTCGCTGTACCGTGCCACTGAAATCGCCTTGAAGCACCACGGCCGCCGTCATTGGAACCCAATAACCATTGGCCAACCCGAAGGCGTGCGCCAAATATGTACCAGCAACCAGCACTAATACGAGTCGGCCGGCGTGAAACAACAACTCGGAATCGGCGGCGAGCACCTTGCCTAGGCCGCGTAGTCGTCGCCTCAAGGTTTCGTCCAACGATCCTTGATTACCGATATTCAGCCCTGGCAGCACAACGCGCGAACCCGCTGTAGCTACCTCATTCGTCAGATGAAGCGCACGATCAAGCTGACGAGCCAGCAGACCGAGAATGGGTCTAGACGCATCCGCTTCTGGCGCAACCAGGTCCAAAGATCTCACAAAGAGCCTGCGATGTCGACGACTCCACAGTCGCACCTTAGCCTTTAGAGAGGTAGACAAACTGAGCTGATCTCCAATGGCGCCGAGTAACACCGCCGCCTGTTGCAGAAAGGAAATTGCCCATTGCGACTCGGTTTCGGCCTCATCAAACTCGCCCCGGGCCTCAAAAACCAGAGCACTCAACGAGAGTCGAATGTCCTGGGCGAGCTGAAACAACTCCTTCAAGGCCACAATGGCGGATGGGTCTCCGAGCGGATTGGGATCACCGAGCCAGTCGGCACCAGATGTGAGTTGATCGGCGGCCGGTGCCGTTCGGGGACTAGATCTCGCATAGTTCGACAAGCGTCGGTAGACCTCACCAACCGAAGCCATCTCCCCATCTAGTCGTCGGGTCGGCCAAGTGAGCACCAGGAGAATAATCTGCAGTAGCGCGCCGCCAAGCACCCAGAGGGACTGCACGACTGAGCCCTCAATACCCATACCAAGCGAGCTAAAGACTACCAACACCTCAACGGCCTGCATCGCGGCCATCGACATCCCTGGACCAAAAGCGCCGGCGATTCCTGCAAGAAATCCCCAAATAGCGAGCACAACAAGCAGTAGCAGAAGATGAGGGGCCGCAATCGCACCAACAAAGGCAGAGACCGTCACGCCAACGCTGGCCAACATCATATTGCGTAGTGTGCTCCGGTAACGACCCTCGAAGGAGACAAAGCCAACAACAAGTGCACCAACAGCGGCACTAACCCCGTCTCCGACATAGCCGGTCGCCACACCGATGATAAGCGGAGGTAACATCCCCAGAGCGCACCGCAGGCCGACGGAGACCGCCATACCAGAGCGTTCAACGCTAGCTACATCGTCAAGCAGGGCCCGCCATGGACCACTTTTACGAACCACTGCATGGCCCTGTCTCGATGCACTCTCGGCTAGTCATCGCAAGCTTTCCCTATCGCCTATCGTCGCGCGCGGACGAGTTCGAATAACCCTCTTCGCGTTAACAGCCTACCGCCCACGAATCGCTCATTATTGCGCCGACAACCGCTATCTCATCGCGCCATTCAGCCACCGGTTAGACTTACCAGAACAAGCTCGGCAGCCGGAATCGTAACCTCACTAAGTGATAGGCGACCGCGTCATAGTGACACGAAAAAGCTTGCGTGGAAGCTCACCTTCGTTAAAGGGGGTGACATCGTCTAGCTCAAACCCATCGGCGAGACGATCGACTAAGTCACGGTCGAAAAAATGCACGACAAAGCCACCGTTCTCGAACCGGTTATCACCGAAATCAGCTCCAACCCCATAGTGGGCGTCCCCGGTATGACGGGCAGTGTAGACCAACACTCCCCCAGGACGAAGGACTCTCCTTGTCTCTTGGGTCAAGCTGATAAGCTCCTCGGTCGAAAGCGCCATATTGAAAAGCATGTGCGAATAGCAAGCATCGAAGCTCTCATCTGGGAAAGGGAGCGGCTCATGAACATCGTGCTTGACGACGCCCAACTGATGCTCAAACCTTGTCGCGCGCAATCGAAGCTCACGCAGTCCTTCGTCGGAGTAATCAAGCGCAGTCACATCGAGACCGGCCTCCAGCATCGGCACGGTGTCCCGACCTTGCCCAGAGCCCAATTCAAGAACCGTCTTCAGTCCCAAGCGCGAGAACAGGTCTATCGCATATGCACCAGGTTCGCTGGCAGAAGACCCGTACATCGATGGATTCTCGTGATAAGTTCTCTCCCAGTGGAGTCGTTGATCCTCGCTTATCTTCTCTTTCACAGCCACCCCCTGCCGCTTGCAGTCTAGCCGTTGCATTCATTCACGATCTGGGCGCCCCAGCACGCGAATCCATGCGCCGAATTCAACGATCTATATCTCCTCATCAGTCGGCTCTAACCCTGAAGGGCACAGAACATGCCAGCATAGCTACCGGCGAAGGGTGGGATGGCAGTGACGATCGACGAGTCTTCCGATAGCGGCCTGCCTCCAGATTTCGACAACTACAATAGCAAACATCTCAATCTGGGGGGATGGAGCAAATGAGCTACGAGAACGACAACCTAGGGCAAACGCAGCCATCAGACGACAAGCCTGCGGCATCGTCTGGTCTGCCAAAATTTCAAGCATCGGCAGATGCGAACCGGACTGTGGAGGTGCCGTCTATAGCACTGGTAGCTGCATACCTCAGAATGTGGAGGCTCTTCACAAACTTCCGTATTCGGTCAACCAGAGGCGAGTATTGGAAGGCCTACCTGGGCAACGCCGTTGTCGGCATTATTTTCCTAATTGCACTCATCCTCTTGCATAACCTAGTTGTTATAGCAATCTACTTTCTTTATTCACTTGCGCTGATCACCCCATCGCTCGCCATCACCATCCGGCGGCTCCACGATACTGACCACAGTGGTGGATGGGTCTTCATCGGCCTCGTTCCCCTGGTGGGCGCCATAGTCCTCCTCGTATTCATGGTGCAACGCTCAACTCCCGGGAACAATCGCTACGGGCCGCCAGTTACCTCACTCCCCTAGCGGCGATCTAGCTTCCGGACCGCATTGCCAACTCGTCTATGGGTAGAGTTCTCTATCGAGACAACAAAGACTCGGCAGTCTCCAAACCGAGTTGATCCGATACCAATACGCTGACCGTTTCAGGCTCGGATATAAACATGGAGAGTTGGTGTCTACAACACTGGACTGGCAACTGCTTTCACCCACAGCGTTACTAGAGGCAAGCTATCCGGGATCTAGCCTAACAGGAGCGGACTCGCTCGCATTCAACACCGACGATTGGACCAGCTAGAGCGCCATCCGTATGATGTCGCCAATCGCCTTTACCTCAACCAAAAATCCGTCATGACCAATCTCTGAGTCAACCACGTAGAAACCCTCGCAGGTTGGCAAAGCATCCGCAATAGCCTGTTGTTGTGCAACCGGGAATAGACGATCAGAGGAGATCCCTATAACCGTTACCCTTGCCTTCACTCGACTGAGCGCGTCGCGATAACCACCTCGTCCTCGCCCAACGTCGTGGTGGTTCATAGCCTCCGAGAGCCGAATATAGGAGTTGGCATCGAAGCGCTGCACCAACTTCTTCCCATGATGAGATAGATAAGATTCAACTGCGAAAGAGTCATCCTCGGTGGCGGAGTGCAGTTCAGCCTCCGGATATGGTTCCGTTTGGCGACTACGTCCAAATCGGTCATCGAGCTCGCCTGGGCTGCGGTAGCTGAGGTGCGCGAGTTCTCTGGCCAGACGCAACCCGTGAGCTGGGACAACGCCATAGCGGTAGTAATCTCCACCACAAAAGTTCGGGTCACTCTTGATCATACGGATCTGCAACGATGAGAGTGCGATCTGCTCAGCACTGGCTGCAGCGCCAACGGCAAGCACAACCGCGCGCTCGGCAGCCTCCGGGTAGCTGACCAGCCATTCAAGGACCCGCATTCCTCCCATTGATCCGCCAACGATGGCTGCAAACCGCTCGATGCCAAGCCGTTGTGCTAGTGCGAACTCCACCGCCACCTGATCACGGACGGTGATAGCCGGAAAACGCGACCCATATACCTCTCCGTCCGGCGCTATCGAAGAAGGACCAGTCGTCCCCTGACAGCCACCGAGAACGTTAGGACAGAGCACGAAATACCTATTGGTATCGATCGCCAGTCCTGGTCCAATCAGCCCGTTCCACCAGCCTGGCGTGGGGTGTCCATCCTCCACATCCCCAACTGCGTGTGAATCCCCAGTCAGGGCATGCAGAATGAGCACGGCGTTGGATCGATCTGCGTTCAGTGTGCCCCAGGTCTCATAGGCGACGTCGATGGGCCCAATCGCAGAGCCCATCTCGGTCGTGAAGCTGTCGAAGACGCGCGCAAACTGACGGTGTCCAACAAATAGACCAGCACGCCAAGCTGCGGTGGTCACAGCCTCAACTCTCTTTTGCAGCACGGAAACCAGCCTCCAAGTCAGCCAAGATATCATCAATGGTCTCAAGCCCAATCGAGAGACGGACAAGGTCAGCGCTAACACCAGTAGCGAGACGCTCCGCCTCGGTCAACTGCGAATGGGTTGTCGATGCAGGATGGATAGCCAAACTACGGACATCACCGACGTTCGCAAGATGACTAAAGAGCTCGAGTCCCTCAATAAAGCGCTGACCAGCAGCCTCAGAACCCTTGATCCCAAAACCAATGATCGCTCCCGCTCCGCGAGGTAGGTAGCGCTGCTGACGCTCATGCCATGGGCTCGACTTTAAACCTGCATACGAAACCCAGGCAACCTCATCTCGACTCTCAAGCCACTCTGCCACCGCAAGCGCGTTTGATACATGGCGCTCCATTCTCAGGCTCAAGGTCTCTAGCCCCAAGAGAAACTGAAAGGCGTTGAATGGCGATACCGAGGCTCCTATATCACGCATGTACTGCAGACGTGCCTTGAGAATGTAGCGCGCCGGCCAAAGTGCCTCCGGAAGCTCAGAGTAGATCAGGCCATGGTAACTCTCGTCGGGTTCGGTAAAGTTAGTGAATCGACCCGAATTTTCGTAGTCGAAGGTGCCCCCGTCCACAATCACTCCGCCGAGAGACGTTCCGTGGCCGCCAATGAACTTGGTCGCAGAATGTACAACGATATCCGCGCCATAACGCAAGGGCTGCGCTAGGAACGGAGTTGCAAGGGTGTTATCTACAACCAGCGGAATCCCATGGTCATGAGCCACGCTTGAGATCCCGGCGAAGTCAATAATATCTCCCTTGGGATTGCCAATCGTCTCTGCATAGAAGGCACGAGTCTCAGGGCGAATTGCAGACTCCCACTCTCCCAGATCATCAGGATTGGCGATGAAGGTCGTTTGAATCCCGAGCTTGGCGAGCGTGTAGTGCAACAGGTTATAGCTGCCACCATATAGCGACGAGGAGGCAACGATATGCCCACCTCCTTCGGCTAGGTTCACCAACGCCAGCGTCTCGGCTGCCTGTCCACTTGCAGTGGCGAGCGCTCCTACCCCACCCTCGAGGGCGGCGATCCGGTCTTCAAAAACAGCCTGGGTTGGGTTCCCAAGACGTGTATAGATATTTCCAAGCTCCTCGAGTCCAAAGAGTGCAGCTGCGTGCTTCGTATCGCGAAAGACGTAGCTTGAGGTCTGGTAGATAGGAACGGCGCGCGCTCCCGTGGTAGGGTCGGCGACTGCACCGGCGTGAATCTGTTGTGTCTCAAATCCCCATTGGGACATGGCGGTAATCTCCTTTTAGCGAACAGATCGACCTTGCGATCCTGGTTTCTGTAACTTGACGACGAAAACGTCTAATGCATTGAAATATCGAGTGGTTCCGGCCTGGAGTCACCGCACCGGAACGCTGCAAACCGACAAGAGCTTCAACCCTGGCACTCAATCCTGACTTGCGAACCTCAGTCGGTGCAAGCCTCACAAGATCGAGGGTTATTCAGTATCGAAGCTAAGCTCGGACCATCGAGCACATATCTCCGGGTTCGCGGCGACCGCCTCGCATCTCACGACCACAGGTGCGCCTGGAGCTGGGAGTTCGGGTCTTTCTAGTCAAGGCTCCGCTTATAGAGCACGCGACAAGCTCGTATCCAGGGAGCGGCGCACGAGTCGAAATAACGTTCCTCGACCGCTGATACAAACCCACCGTTCGACCAGTGTCGCTATCAGTAACGTTGTATTTGCCGTTATAACATTGCACTACGCGCCTCCCAAAGTCAATGGGAAACCGAGCTACTAAGCAAAGGCTTCCCGCCTTGCCGATCAACGAGACCGACCAGCTCTTCCTCCGGTAGCACCGTCTTGCGGGAGCGGTTGCCATTCTGTCATGCCGGAGGGCTTAAGACAGAATTCTTGAGCTACAAACAGAATATCGACCATTCGCAAAGATCCTGTAGCGCAACGGAAAATTTATAGCAAAACCAGTCCAATCAGCGCTTCAGCTGCGAAACTAGCTGACCCACAAGTCTTACTATCGAAGTGATACATACTACATCCACTCGTCGTGGTGCGCCCTTGTAAGCCTCTATGCATGACCGTGGTCGACCCTAGAGCCGACCTCTTCTCTTCGAACATTCTCTTCGAACATGGTCAGTCGGTATCTCTTGCCCTCCAATGCCTGGTCTCGACGGACGAGTGAAACTACACAGGATCAGGCACGCACTCAACGAGGCGCCGATACAAGAGCGGGTGTGGGACGGAAAAGGTCGATCGGCAATTATGTTCTTGGCCTCATACTCCGCTCCCACGATCGCTGCTAGGCCTTGGATGCATCTCGCGCCAAGACGAATCGATCCATGGCGTTGGCGAATCCTTCCTCTGAGTTTGAAGTCGTGACCTGATCGGCAGCATGTTGGACCTCTGGTTCAGCGTTACCCATCGCGATCGCCAATCCGGACTTGGTGAACATCTCCACATCATTTGGCATGTCACCAATGGTGGCAATTTGATCGGTATTGAGCTCGTAACATTTAGCCAGATAACTCACCACAGCTCCCTTGTTGGCGAGTGGGTGGGTGATATCGAGATAATAGGGTTGCGAAGCCTCAGCTGTTACCTTATCGCCGAAGGCCTCACGGATCTCGTTGGTCATCTTCGTGATGAGGTTGTGATCGTCGCTGACACCGACTACCTTGACAATCGAACCTGACGGTCTATGTTTGTGGTTCATAACTTCAGGCTCAAACTTCACAGTAGCTGACTCTCTATCCACATGAATGCCATCACGATCTGGAACGTACCATTCCGACCCGGCGTAGAACCAGGTATCGAGCTTCGCTCTGCCAAGGCTATCTACAATCTCTCCCAATACTTGATCGTCAAGGACATGTTGAACCAACGTTTCGAAGGTCGGCGAGACAATCTGACCGCCGTTGAAGGCCGCGAAAGGCAGGGTGATATCTAAAGGCTCGATAAACATCTCCATCCCACGAGGCGGTCGCCCACTGGTAAGCGAGAAGAGGATCTGTGCTTCATGGAGTCGCCTAACCGCCTTCTTGGCTCTGGCGGTGAGTACTTTGTCGTTGGTTACAAGCGTTCCGTCAACATCTGCGAGCACCAAACGAATCGAACTAGTCTCTGTCATATTCACTCCAATCCGCCAATCTGTCGATGGATCATCAGCCCCACGATGCCAACGCGCCAGCCCAAACGCGACGCTAGAGCCGAAACAGCGGGGTGCATATCGCCGGTGCTTCGCAAGTTCGTCACACCACACTCACGCCGGCCTATTTCGGCTCAAACGGTAACTGCCTCGCGAACAGCCGAACTCTTCCTGCATAAACCGAGTAGCTGGTGTAGCGTAGCCGATGGATCTCGATTGCATTAGCACCTCCACGCCACCCTAGCCGACCTAAACCATCGAGCAATCAGGTCGACCACCTCACGCCCAGGCAGCAGCAAGGCTTTCCAAATCAGCTCGGAGGCTATAGCTTGACCCGGGGCGAGTTCCTAGCAATCGCGGTCAAATAGGCTAAGCCATTGGACTTATTCATCAGGTACCCCGACTGGCTCGCAACCTCGTAATGGTAACGTTTTCCAACGACGGAGGAATGGAGTGGAGGAGCAAACAACAGTTGACGCTTTTCTATCCAATGTGCGATACTTGGTCGTGATGGCTAATACATACAGCATTGGCGAGTTCGCAAAACGGATTGGGCGTAGCCCGAGTACGGTACGGCGCTTGGAACAAGAAGGCAAAATCACACCTAAAAGGCTTCCGAGCGGGCATCGTTACTTCGATGAGTCTGATCTGCGATCCATGCTGGGAGGTGCCCCAGTTAGCCGAGTCGCTGTCGTCTATTGCAGAGTGAGTGGTGCTGGTCAAAAAGACGACCTAGCATCACAGGTCAAGGCGATGGAGACCTACTGCCTAAACGCTGGTGTAGCAGTAGACGAGTGAATTGAAGAGATCGGTGGAGGCATGAACTTCGAACGCAAGAAGTTCCTGGCGCTTATAGATCGCATACAACACGGAGAGGTTGAACGCCTAATAATTGCTCACAAAGATAGGCTCGCTAGGTTCGGACTCGATCTCATCTCCCACATTGCCGAAGAGGGCGGATGTGGGATCGTGGTAGTTAATCAACCATCGTGTTCACCAGAACCAGAGATGGTTGAGGACATGCTCGCCATCGGTCATACGTTTGGTCATCGGCTTGACGGTATGAGAAGATACGAGCAGGAGTTGAAAGCCGAGTATCCAGGGCAAAAAGCGCAGGTACTCAGTGACAACTAGCACTCGCATCATCTACGCCGACACACCAAAAGAGCTACTACCGATCTGCAAGGCCGTTGGCTACATACGGGCGGACATCTGGCGCAGGTATGGCGGTCTAAAGACGGTTAGCAAAAGCTCAAACGATATCCGCAACGAAATCAGCACTCTTTCCCTCTACTCTAACCTGCCAATAGATGGCACCATTCGCAACGAGAGCACCAAAGACATTGTGAATGATGTCTTCCTTTATCGAGCTGCTGGCCAGCAGAGCTATCTACACTAGAGCGAAAGACGACGAGGCAGAACTGACACGCCTCTACACGCTCTTACAACAAGGCGAGTGGACTCAAGAGAATTTCCTGCACCGCCAGATGCGTAAGCACTTCAAGCACGGACATTCCAAGGTAAACAACCAGTTCATAGTACGTCCAGACAAATATCACACCGAGATTGTTGACGGTCAACTAGTCGTGGTCATCAAGATTGCAGCCAAATACGGACAACCCATCCGTCTAGTCACAACCACCAATGGCAAGAGCGTCGATCCGTCTGGCAAGAACATCAGGATCATAGTCAAGGACAACGTTACAGAGATCCATTACGCATTCAAGAAGCCACTAGGCCGTCCACGCGGAACCGAGGTTATCGCCGTTGACAAAGGATACACCGAAGCATTCGTGGACTCAGATGGAGAAGTACACGGTGTTGGGCTTGGCGAGATAATGACCGAGTACAGTGACAAGGCTAGTAAAACCGGTCAGGCTCGCAACAGACTCTATGCGCTAGAGCAAAAGCACAGAGAAGCCGGACGCACAGCTAAGGCCGATCGTATCAAGACCAACAACCTTGGTACAAAGAAGATCAACGCTCGCAAGGATAAGGTACAGAAACGAATCAGAAACAACGCTTTCAGAGCAGCCCACTCGGTCGTAGACAAGGCCAGTCTCGTTATCTCCGAAGACCTGAGCCGTCCTATCGCCAAGAGACGGCCTTGGAAGAAGTACAACAGAAGAATGTCAGCATTGGCCAGGGGCACACTTGCCGAAGCCCTCGAATCTACAACCCAACAGCGTAAAGCGAGGCATGTACTCGTGAATGCGGCCTATACATCGCAGATGGACTCCAACACACATTTACTGGAAGGTAAGCGTGAGGCGGATAAGTTTTACTGTGCAAACGGGGATGTTCTCCAGGCTGACTTCAACGCTGCTTTGAACCTGCTACATAGATACTCCGACCAAGAGATTACTCTCTATACCCCTCACAAGGAAGTTCGGCGTGTCTTGCTAGCGCGTTCATCCGGCGCAACTGAGCGTCAAGGGGCACGAGTTGCAAGAGACCAAAACCTCTTATCAACCGTGTGCGGATAAGCCTAACGGCTTTGAGCAATTATGCTCAGGTTTTTGGGAGCAGGTAAAAATGGCTTCGATCGGGAAACTACTCCGAGATTTTCGTAGCGGAGACCAGCACAGTGTGTGGAACAGACAGGCGCTGCTCGCACCAGAGACCATACAGCTTTCGAGTGGCGATTTTAACGATGGCGGGCGGATTCCCGCAACCCATTCCGGCAAAGGTGTTGGCAACAACCTATCGCCACAGCTGTCATGGACCGGGACACCCGAAGTAACGGCACAGCTCCTACTCATCATCGAAGATACCGACGTTCCCCTCCCAAGACCAATTATCCACACCATGGCGTTGCTAGATCCGGCACACTCCGAATTGCCTACTGGTGGGTTAGATCCAAAGACTGCAGGACTCGTCTTTCTGCCCGCCTCCTTCTGGAGGCGCGGCTATGAGGGTCCTCGACCGTTACCAGGCCACGGACCCCATCACTATGGCTTTTATCTCTTTGCGCTTCCCACGGCGATCTCTAACGCCAGCAAGATCAAGAACGTCAGCCAGCTGATCGAAGTGATATCCGGTCAAATCCTGGCTCGCGGTCGCCTGATCGGGGTCCAAGAACGCTAACAGACCATCCTTGGATATAACCGAACCACCCGGATTTTACGTGGGCCCAGGGCGGTTCATCAAGGCAGTCAGGAAACACCCCCAGAAACCGTGGAGTCCTACCCTTGTCTGGAACCTCACGTGCATCAGGGTACACCAGGGTGGTACCATACGACGAACACAAGCGAGCCTTCATCCACGTCACTGGAACCTTGCACCCCTTGAGCTAGCGACCGGCAGTCGTAGTCCTTTACTGGGGAATCACCGAGGGCTGTACCGATTGCTCTGGGGCCCATCATGGCAGCGAATACGGCCCAGCTCTCGCATCCATAACTAAGCATAGGAATAAGATTGATGAGGCTAGGAATAAGCTGCGTACTCTCAAAGAGCGATGCTGGTTCTAGGCGTGCCCGACGCACCGGCCACCGGGCTACCACAATCTAGGGACCAAGAGACAACTAACTCGGCTCCGGCACACCGAGGCAGAGCTATAGACGATCTCGGGAGAGGTCGTCTATGAGGAGAGGAACCGGACCAGAACACGTGGCAAGGTGGCCCAACACCCATACATGTGACCACACTCGCTCATCACCGATAACCTCTCTCGCTCGCGCGGTAAGGCTAAGTCCAAGAACATCTCGCGACTCTGCTCATCATGGGCAAGAGACGAGAACCAAGAACGCATTACGGTACATGCCTATGTCGGAGGTTCTGGCATTAAAACGGTCAACGCGGCCTACACCAGCCAAACATGTCCCGATCCAACGTGTGGGTATGTCCATAGTGACAACCGACACGGGGATATGTTTCACTGTTGCAATCCCTATTGGGAATGCAACTGGCAGGGTGATGTAGATCACGTAGCTGCCATGAACCTACTCAACAGGATCAAAGATCGCGAGATCAGCCGATTCACTCCCTATAGCGAAGTGAAGAAGATCCTAGAGGAGAGGTTCCTACGCCGGATCGAAAGCCGGAATATCCAATTGGATGCGAAGGCTAGCGCTCAACGGCTTAGACCCCAAGCAAACCACGACAACCCAAGTTGGACGTGGAAGGTGGGCAACCATCGACTCGCCTTAGTTCTGTCCCTGTAGATAGGGCAGAACACACAAAGGCGGCTGGAGAGCGAAAATGAGTCCTACAGATGCCTAGGAGCGTGGGTCAGTATCCCAACCTGAACCCCAGATAAGTAGCCCATTGTCGGGTGAGAATTGGGGTCATGAGAGCTGGCGCAAGGGGTGGTTGTGTGGTAAAATAGTGGCTATGAGCTGCGATGATGTCACTGTGGAACCTGTTGGTGTGACTAAGTCATCTAAGGGCTCAAAGACCAAGCCTCCCATCGGTAGTGCCAAGACCTTCCGTTCCTATGACCAGGGTCAGATGTTCCTCATGCCTCCCTCCCTTGATGACTGGCTTCCCAAAGATCACACAGCACGCTTTATCTCCGAGGTGGTAGACGAGCTCTTGGATCTTTCAGTTATCTATGCCTCCTATGTCGAGGCCTCTGGTGGGCCACCGTATGACCCGACAATGATGTTGAAGCTTCTCCTGTATGCCTACTCAACCGGGGTTACCTCCTCTCGGGAGATGGAACGAAGATGCCACGTCGATATAGCCTTTCGTTGGCTTAGTGCCAACACTACTCCTGACTATCGTTCACTGGCTCGGTTCCGTCGCCGTCACGAGAAGGCACTTGGTGATCTGTTTAACCAGGTACCGGTTCTCTGCTCCGAGGCAGGACTGGTCAAGCTTGGCAGGGTTGCGCTCGATGGAACCAAACTAAGAGCCTCGGCGTCTAGACGTAAGTCCATGAGCTATTCGCGCCTTGGACCACGGATCGCAGAGCTCGAAGCGCAAGTAGCCACAATCTTGGCCGAAGCTGAGGCAACAGATCTGGCAGAAGACGAAGCCTTTGGGGTTGACAAGCGAGGTGATGAGATCCCAGAGGAGCTTCGTCGTCGTGAGACCCGGATAGCCAAGATGCGCAAAGCTAAGGAGGCCATCGAGGCTGAGGCCCGTGCTAAGGCCGAGGCCAAAGCTGATAAGCGTGCCAAGGCCAACACCACAACCAGCAAGAAGGCAGAGGTCAAGGCCAGCACTGATGTCAAGGCCAACACCCAGGCCCCGACCAGCACCGATGCCAAGACCGAGGGTACCGTTGTTGATGATGCAAAGGGTGCCGGCTCCACCGAGACCGTTGCCCCGGCCCCGACCAGCACCGATGCTGATGCTACACAAACCCCAATTCGACCAAACCCCAAAACCCAACGCAGCTTCACTGATCCAGAGTCACGGATGATGAAGACCAACGACGGGTTCCAGTTCGCCTACAACGCCCAGGCAGTGGTGGATGAAGGCTCTCAGGTGATCGTTGCAACCAAGGTAACCCAAGCCGCCACAGACGTCAACGAACTCATCCCTATGATTGAGGCGACTACGACAAGTCTCAAAGCAGCCAACATCACCCGTTCCCCACGGGTCTACCTAGCTGATGCTGGCTACTGCTCGGAGGCCAACCTTGGCCACATCACCAAGTTCGACATCAACGCTCTCGTCGCGACTGGACGCATGAAGCACAACGAACGAGTCAGTGAGTCCCCACGCGGGAGAATCCCAAAGAATACAACCAGAAGAGAGCGCATGGCTCGCTCTCTTCGAACCAAGTCTGGACGCATCGACTATGCAAGACGCAAAGCTATCGTCGAACCAGTATTTGGACAGATGAAAGTTAGACAGAAAGCGGGCCACCTACGCCTTCGAGGACTACAAGGAGCCGAGACTGAGTGGACGCTGCACTCAATCTGTCATAACTTACGAAAGCTCTCCAATGCAAGAGTGAATGCAGGGTTGGTGATGGCCTAGAGCGCAGCGAATCGGCCCGACTTGGGATCATTGACCCCAATTGAGAACCGAAACCAAGAACCCGAGACTACAACCCCCGATTTTGGGAGATTTTAGGACCCCAGCCCTGGATTTTGGAAATGATTCGGACTCACGCTCCTAGGTTCTCTGGAGCGAAAATCAGATATCGTGGTAGTCCCGATGACCAGCAACCCACCTTGGATACACTCCCCTTCCAGGTAGGCTCGACAAGGAGTGCCACTTGCAAGTGGCACTCCTTGTTTGGCTCAACATATCACCCTAAAGAAAGATAGAGCATGACCATGAACAACGACCTAACGATAGCTCGGGCAGCCCACCTCAAACCAATCGCTGACATCGCCCACGAGATGGGCATCGGACCTGATCTATTGGAGACTTATGGCAACAGTGTTGCCAAAATCAAACTCGAGGCCATCCATGCACTCTCTGATAGACCCAAGGCAAAATACGTCGTCGTCTCCGCTATCACCCCTACTCCACTTGGAGAAGGCAAGACGACTACGACGGTTGGATTGGGGCAGGCTATGCATCAAGTTGGAAAGCGTGCCACCATCGCCATCCGCCAACCCTCGATGGGTCCAACCTTCGGAATCAAGGGTGGTGCCGCAGGAGGTGGTTACAGCCAGGTCGTCCCGATGGAATCGCTCAATCTTCACTTAACCGGTGACATGCACGCCGTAACGAGCGCCCACAACCTCCTATCCGCAATGCTCGACAACCACCTCTTCAGGGGCAATGAACTCAACATCGATACCCACAGCATCACCTGGCGACGAGTGCTCGATGTCGATGACCGGGCACTTCGCAATATCGTTGTCGGCCTAGGTGCCAGGAACGATGGCATACCTCGCCAAACTGGATTTGACATTACTGCTGCCTCTGAGATCATGGGTGTTCTGGCACTCTCCACGTCGCTCCAAGACCTACGGACACGGCTTGGTAATATCGTGGTCGGCTATACCAACAACAACGAACCAGTCACGGCCGAACAGCTTCGCGCTGCTGGAGCAATGACGGTAATGATGCGCGATGCAATCAAGCCGAACCTACTCCAGACACTCGAAAATACCCCAGTACTGGTTCATGCGGGACCATTCGGCAACATCGCTCACGGGAACTCATCGATCGTCGCAGACCTAATCGGTATCCATACCGGCGACTACCTGATTACAGAGGCTGGCTTTGGCGCAGACATGGGAGCAGAACGGTTCTTCAACATCAAATGTCGAACCTCGGGCCTTGTGCCTGACGCCGCCGTCGTAGTCGCCACCGTGCGCGCACTCAAAGTCCACTCCGGAGCTCATCGTGTGGTCGCTGGTAAGCCACTTCCATCAGCTATTCTGCAGGAAAATCCAGACGAGGTCTACGCCGGCGGAGCAAACCTCCGCAAACAGATAGAAAACATCAAGCTCCACGGGGTGAGCCCAGTCGTAGCCATTAACTCCTTCCCGGGTGACTTTGCCTCAGAACATGATGTCATCCGCGAGATTGCGGAATCAATGGGCGCAAGAGTAGCCATCTGCACGAACTTCAGCAACGGAGGTAAAGGAGCGATCGAACTCGCTGAAATGGTGGCCGAGGCAGCGAACGAGCCAAACGACTTCCACCTTCTCTATCCGGATAACGCCTCCCTCCGAGAGAAGATTGAAACCATCGCTGTGAAGGTCTACGGGGCCGAAGGAGTCGACTACCTGCCGGCGGCTAATCGTCAGATTGAAGTCTATGAGCAGAATGGGTTTGGAAGCTTGCCTGTAATAATCGCAAAGACCCATCTCTCGATCTCGTCAGACCCATCCCTCAAGGGCGCCCCTACTGGCTGGCGCATGCCAGTTCGCGAGGCTAGAGCCTCAGTGGGGGCCGGCTTCGTCTATCTCATCTGCGGCGATATTAGCACCATGCCAGGGCTTTCAACGCATCCAGCCGCCGAGTCGATCGATATCGATGAATCGGGTGAAATTGTCGGACTCAGCTGAACTTCCACATTATCTGAGTTACAGCACTGAAGACTTCATTGAGATGGTGGCCGAGCCACAGCCAGCACCTGCCGCGGGTTCAGTTGCAGCACTCACGGTCAGTTTGGCAGCAGCGCTTTGTGTAAAATCCGCGCTTCTCTCAACTCGGCAGATGCCCGAAGCTCCTAGTCTTGCCAACTCCGCAAAGGAGCTCATGCACCGAAGCGAGGAGTTGTGTCAAGTCGATGCCCAGAGCTACGCTGAAGTGATCCTAGCGCTACGCGCCCAACGACTGACAGAGTCTCTCAGCAATCGGAATAAGGTACAAGAGGCTATCGGTCGGGCCGCACAAGTATTGCTGGAGGTGGTCAAAGTTGCGCTCGAGATTGGATCAATCGCCTCCCAATTGGCCGAGCAAGGCAACCCCAACCTGATCGGGGACAGTATCACAGCCGCCGTTCTCGCCGAAGCTGGAGTTCGTTCCTCAATCGCTCTGGCCACGATCAACTTGAAGGACATCGAATCGAACACAGATACGACAGAGTTCACCCGACTACTTGCGATGGCGGAGGCCCACACTACCAGAGCTCAAGAGGCAGCCAGAGCACGGTCGGCTCTTTAGTGACCGCTAACGAGTGCACACTCCAACCCTAGCTTCGAGCATAGGCAAGGTGTGAATCTTGATTGAGCTTAAAGCGATCGTGGTCAGCTGGGTCGCACGTCAGTCTCACGTCTTTCCATCTCCAAAACCATGGCCCGTCCACGCCCTGGCGATTGTGAGCTGAATAACTCGACGACCCAAGACTCACCCTCGCCACAGTAAGCCACGACTCGTGCTCTCCTAATTGGACTAGAATCGACCCATGGCGCGGTCGGCAGATCGGACTTACTACGAAATACTTGGGGTGTCTCCCGATGCTAGCCTGGAGGAGATCCAGTCGGCGTACCGACAGCTTGCGCGACAGGTTCACCCAGACAAGGGTGGCTCCGCTGCTCTTTTCCAGCTGATTACCGATGCGAAATCCACGCTTTCTGATCCAGTAAAACGTCGAATGTACGACGCCACCCTGAACGATAACCGCAACCACGGAACAACGAGACCAGCATCCGACAAAGGCTGGCGCGCATCAGACCCCAGGGCATCCAGCGAGTACAGCCGATCTACATCGAAGCAGATAAACACCGTTGCAGAAAGGCCAGCCGAGTGTTTGCTCGGAGTCGGTCTCCTAATGCTATTGCTCCTTCCGCCTGCATCTGCAGGCTTAGGCGTGTTTGCGACCATCTTGGGCGGCGTAGCGCTCATTGGTAAGGTTCGCCTGCGAAAGGAGTTGAGTCACGGCGCGGTCCATCCAGGCGATCCGCTTGCCGCGCTCTCTGGTGCACCTCTCCTTCGAGCTGAGCTTGCCCGCGGCGTTCCCGCCATTATGGCGGTTCTAGGCACCGTGTTTATCTATGCCTTAGGGCTGAAACAACGACGGAGGCGGAGATAGTCTCATGCAACCGACCCCGCTCCTAGAGGGGCATAGGTCAGCCGCGTACTGTTTCAAGTAGCCTCCGCATCCATAGTTTCCGGATGTCGGTCTAATTCGTCGTTCGCTGGCATCATCTTTAGATTTCTTCTGCTAACTTATTTGCCGACATCTACGTGAGAATCAAACCCGATTTGCTAACCAGTGCTCAGCCGACATCTAAACCGGGTCTGATAACCTTTTTAAATCAATTCCCACACAACATTTTTGCGCGGCTTGCATGGTCGCCACAAACCATGTCATCCATGGACGTCGCACGCTACCACTAATCGGACACTTTGGGCTTCGCTCAAGAAGGAGTTCATCTACCGAACCAGCTTTACCACACGAAAGGAGACAAGAACCGCAATCTTTGATGGAATCCAGTGCTACAAACGGAAGCGTAGACATTCGAGCATCGAATATTTATCGCCGACTTGTGTTCGAACAAGCCACTACTCTACAGGCTGCATAGGTAATCAGGGCTGTGTGTTCTGTTTGGTGAGGAACTCCACTCCTGCTCGATCAAGCAACTAGGGTCACGCGAACGGCTTAGGAAGCATCGCCCTTCACGGCAGGGAGGAGGTCACGACCACGTTTTCAACGTCGAGTAGGCATCTACAGATCTACTCAATCTCATTATCAATCCGTTTAGCCTAAACCTACACGATACTTCATTACTTATCAGGGAGGAAAGATGGGCAACCCACCAGCCGTCGTCCTACTAAGCGGCGGCCTTGACTCTACTACCGTTCTTGCCATCGCCAAGCATCAGGGCTTCGAGCCCCACGCTCTGAGTTTCGACTATGGCCAGCGCCACGGTATCGAACTGAAGGCCGCCCAACGCGTGGCTCGGTCGATGGGAGTTTCCAACCACATAGTTACAACTATTAACCTTCGCTCATTCGGTGGATCTGCCCTTACCGCCGACATCGCCGTACCGCACCATGAAAGCATCGAAGAGTTATCAGAGGCTATACCAATTACCTACGTACCAGCTCGCAACACAATCTTCCTCTCGTTTGCGTTGGCGCTTGCCGAAACTCTCGGCTCTGGGGACATCTTTATTGGCGTCAATGCACTCGACTACTCCGGCTACCCTGACTGCAGACCGGAGTATATCAGGGCCTACGAAGCGATGGCGAATCTGGCGACTAAGGCTGGTGTCGAGGGCCAACATCGACTTCACATTCATACTCCACTAATCGAGCTATCCAAGGCCGAGATCATCAGGTTGGGATTGAGTCTCAAGGTTGACTACGCACTAACCCACAGTTGCTACGACCCAAGTCCTGCTGGCGAGCCCTGCGGCACATGCGATTCATGCCTACTACGCGAAAAGGGCTTTCGCGAGGCTGGCGTCGATGATCCTGCCAGCAAACACTGGCCCACCTGAAACACCTAGGACGAGCGACATCGAACCGAAAGCTCTAGAACAACAAGCCGCATCAACGATTACAACGGCGACGTGCCTGTTGCTAGTTTCGCGTCTTGCCAACTACCACCGATCCGAAGCGTTCAATCTGCCATTCGGGTACCTCGCGATGACGCGCACCGCATAGCTTTGCCAGAGCTGACAACGCATCTCCTCGATCCAGACTTTATAGCTAGATTTCAGCCTGTACAAGAGTGGCAATTGAGCCAAACCGTTCCCATTTGGAATGCCTAAAGCACTCGACTACCATAGGACAGCGGTGAGTGACAAGGGGTAACGGCGATGGAAACCGAAGCACGCAAACAGCAGGTGGCGGAGCCCGCTCTTGGCATAGAGGTACATTCAATCGACTGGATCCCAGAACGCGAGCGTCATGGCAAACTATGGCATCAGGCTCCGCTTTGGTTTCTGGGGAACTTTCAATACTTCACCATTCCGCTCGGATTCATTGGTCCAGCAATGGGCCTTTCTCTCTGGTGGACTGCGATCGCAGGATTTCTAGGCATCGTGGTCGGCACGCTGTTCATGGCCTTCCACGGCTCGCAAGGTCCAAAGCTCGGCCTTCCGCAGATGATCCAGTCGCGTGCTCAGTTCGGGTATCGCGGTGCGGTGATCGTGTTGTTCGTCGTACTCTTCACCTACATCGGCTTCAACGTCACTGATCAAGTGCTCCTATCCCAGGGGATCTCGGGTGCCTATGGTTGGGACCCAACAGCTATTGCCGTTGTCACTGTCGTTGCTGCCGCGCTACTCGCCATTTTTGGCCATGACTGGGTTCACCGAATCTTCCGCGTGCTACTCATCATCTCCTTCCCATTAGTTACCGTCATTACTATCGCAGTCATCACTGGCCATGCTGGTGGTATCACCCCAAAAACCCACTATGGCTTTACCTTCACCGCCTTCATGGCAGAGTTTTCCGCCGCTGCCGCATACAACATCACCTATGCTCCTTGCGTCTCTGATTATTCGCGCTACCTGCCCACCAAGACCAAGAGCCGATCGGTCATCTTCTCAGTCTTCTTTGGAGCATCTTCATCGGCAATTTGGCTGATCACCCTGGGAGCATGGATAGCTATCCATCTGAATGCACACGATGGCCTCCTTGGGCTCAAAATTGCCGGCAACAATGTCATTGGAGATCTTGGATCGGTCGCAGCTCTTGCCTCCGCCCTCGCCCTAATTGCTACCATGGGGATGAGCGCCTACGGAGCCTCGCTGACATTGCTGACCGGCATAGACTGCTTCAAAAAGGTTACTCCAACACGCACCGCGAGGATTTTTTCTGTGATCGGTCTCGCCGTGGTTTGGTACCTAATTGGTGACGCCATTACCACAAGTGCCGCAAACGCCATCTCCACGGCACTGACACTTATGCTCTATCTGTTAGTACCGTGGACAGCGACCAACCTCATCGACTACTTCTATGTTCGCCGAGGCCACTACGCCATCACCGACCTGTTCTCACTCAATGGAATCTATCACCGTTGGAACTGGAGAGGCATCACTGCCTACGCTGTCGGTTTTGTTGCCGAAATACCGTTCATGGTTCTGCCAAAGCTCGATTCATTCACTTACATCGGACCGATTGCCAAACTCCTGAACGATACCGATTTCTCATGGCTAGCAGGCCTTGTCGTCACCTCGATCGCCTATATCCTCATCACTCGTGGATTTGATAACAGGTCAGAGGAGCAAGCGATTATCGAGAGCGAAGCCACTCTAAGGACCGAGTTCGGCTAGCTGGAGTGGTCCAGGAGGGCCCTTGAGCCCGGCCCTCTACGTTTGTGGGGCGGCCGCATTCACTCTACCCATCGCAGCCCTGTGCTCATTCGGACCGGAAGTAGTTATAGCACGCTGCATCCTCGGTGTGGAGTGGCGAACGCTGTGTGATCCAGCCGAAACGCGAGCGGGTTGGAGATGCGACAAGCGCCCATAGTCCAAGGGTTGCAACAGTTGACGTACAGAAGTACTACAATAGGATGTAATGAACTTACGCGGGTGGGCGCTGTCTCAAGGTATACATCCTCAAACGGCATAAGCGCAGCAACGCTCGCAACCGTCGCTCTATCTCGGCATCATCGACAGTATCCTTCGTTGAAGCTCCTGCCACTTATGGTGCTCTGTCCCCTTTTGGTTGCACCACGAGCGCACCGGCGCAATCCCTTCCCAATACACCGAGGAGGCCCATGTCATCAGACTCATCGAGACCAAAATCGTGGGCCAGCATACTTCTGGCCTCCCCCTCAGGTAACAGCCCACGAAAGAACGCCCGCACCTTGGGATCTGAGTATCGTCCAGCGCCGACCGGCATTGCCACCGATACTAGAGGAGCGCCGATAGGATGTGCCACGCCGGTGTAGACCATCGTCAGCTGCCTGCGATTCTCGCTGAGCATGGCAACGTGTTTCCCATGTAGCCATACCTCAAGCTCCATTCTTACGAGCTCCTTCCCGAGGTCGAAGGACGATTTCCAAATCGAGTGCACGGCACGCCAAGACGAGATAGCGCACGGCATCAGTTGTTGAACCGCGTTCAAGTTCTGAAAGATAGCTCCGATGCAATCCTGAAGTCTTTGCTAGTTCAGCCTGAGTCAATCCGCGACGAAGGCGAAATTCACGCAGTGCCATCCCGAAGGACTGAGGGCCCCGAATCACGTACTCCCTGTCTGCATTTCCAGACATATGAATAGTTTAGGTCGCTTGTTCGCATTTGCGGGAAACAAGTGGTGCATGGCTGTCGATGGATCACATAGGGCCCACCCAGGCCTGGGCCGTGTCGAGTCCCCAGGCAGAGCAAGGCAACCATGTGAACCGAAGTTATACCTGCAACATCACTCGCCGTCGCTTCATCCGCCATGGTAACGAATGCTTCGTCATTATATGGCCCACCTAAACACCATACTCGTGCGCAGGCAAACCTGATAAGCACCTGTCGTGGTGTCAACGATCTCGAGCGAACATCGAGTTTTAGAATGCAGAACCAGTTACCCCTTCGTAGACTATGTCCCAAGTTATGCACAAATTCACCATGGCATCTTCAGAATGTCTTGGCTTAGATGAATTCTTTGAGCTTGGTGACTCAGTGATAGATGTTTCCCAGAGCTCTAATGAGGCAAACCTCGGACCGCCGAGTGAGTGGATAATGATGCAGGTTCTCTATCATGACCGGTATCAGGACAAAACCTGACCGACCGTTTGGGGGTGGGGTGTGGGCGACGTTGCAAACGTGAACGATCTCCTCGATAGCCATGTGATTCTCGATCTTGAGTGTCTCGACCGGATCTACTTGAACGTCTATGTGCCCAAGCTTCAAATGCCAGGTCAAGTCGTCTACTTCCTGCGCGATCATCGAAAGATGCCAATTGCCTCTCCGGCCATCATGGAGAAGATGGGGAATCGCTTCAGAGAGGCCGTTCGGAGCTTTGCAACGACAAACAACATCCCTATTGTGCGTTTTAAGAAGGGTGAGCGCCACATCGAGGTCATGGAGCCCTACCTCAAGGCTGCAACTGAACCTGGAATAGTAGCAATCGGAGTAGCCCAGGAGTTTCAATCAGTCTTTAGCGCAACCAAGAGGAAGGACTCGTCTGGGGGTGCTCCGTCATTCACCTTCGCCAAGGCAGATCGACGAGTCACCGCTTACTACTTCTATCTCATGGATGCCGACTTCGGAGCCGGGTTCATCAAGATCTGCTCGTACTTCCCCTATCCGGGAAAGGTCTGGGTCAACGGACACGAATGGGCGAAACGTCAAGCGCTCAAAGCAGGTATCGGATTCACGGAGTTAGCCAATGGGTTCGCCTCCTGTGAGGACTCTGTAGCTCTTCAAGCTCTCTGTAACCGTCTTGGTCCAAACCAGATCGAGGAGTTCTTCCACCGTTGGATGCAGGTCATCCCAATCCCACTCGACGATAGAGACCGTTTGGCCGGTTTCTGGTGGGAGTTGTCAATGCGTCAGATCGAGGTCTCTCGCACTATCGTCTTTGATGCACCTCGTCGAGCCCGGGCCTTCTTCGAGTCAACCGTGGCCGACAACATCGACATCGGCCGCCCAGATGAAGTCAAGCTAATCTTTGCTCGCCAGATCCGTAAGAACACCAACGCTGAGTTCGCAACCAGGATCGTAACACGGGGAACCGATGTCACCATCAACGCGTTCTACAAACACTCTCGTATCAAGGAATACCTCAAGG
>NZ_JXUW01000014.1 GCF_000949255.1 Ferrimicrobium acidiphilum DSM 19497
GAATGATCCAGAGTTCACCGAAAAGGTCAGAGACGTTGCTGGGATCTACTTGAACCCTCCAGAGGCGGCCATCGTCCTCTGTGTTGATGAGAAGACCCAAGTACAGGCCCTTGATCGCACCCAACCCATACGTCCGATGGTGCCAGGGGTTCCCCTGCGTCAAACGACTGAGTACAAGCGCAACGGTATCAGTAATCTCTATGCCGCCCTCAACGTAGCCTCTGGCAAGGTCATCACCAAGATGACCGTTGCCCATAGGGCCATAGAGTTCATCGAATTCCTAGAGATCATCGACAAGAACGTACCCAAGGAGCTGGGCGTTCATGTCGTCCTTGACAACTACGCAGCCCATAAGACCGAATCGGTCCGCATGTGGCTCCTCGCCCACCCGAGATTTCAGTTCCACTTCACGCCGACGTACTCGTCCTGGATGAACCAGGTAGAAAGATGGTTCTCAGCCCTCACCACCAAGTACCTACAGCGCAGTGTTCATCACAGTGTAACCGAACTCAATGAAGGAATTACCGAGTGGGCCGAGGCCTGGAACAAGAACCCCAAGCCCTTCATCTGGACCAAGAGCGCCGACGAAATCTTCGCTTCTATGCAGAAATATCTGGGTCCTAGTGTTTCTGAGCAAACTTCAGACTAGGGACACTAGCTAGGCAATCTTCAAAGTTGACGACGAGTAGCAGATCGACCGCGACCGGAAACATCGGCTGTTTCGGCAGTTGATGGCGGGAACAATTCAACTCAAAGGGATCATCCTTGGTGTCGAACCGATGCCACAGCTAGCTAGGATCGCATTCTCTCGTGCTCCCTCTCGAGCACTGGCTGCAATCCTCAGGTGACGTTCCACTAGTGTGAGGATGTGGTCAGAAATCTCGATCTGCCCAGATCAATTACGGACAGCGTAAGCGTCACCGACCCCGATATCATCGCCCACTACTGTCGCGATTGGACAGGTCGCGTAGTCGGTAGCACCGATCTGTTGCTGCGTCCTAGAAATCATGCCGAGCTAGTCGAACTAGTAAGACACGTCGGGGCGCACAAGGAAAGGATATTGGTTCAGGGAGGCAACACCTCTCTCGCAGGTGGCTCGGTTCCGCTAAACAATGAGATCCTCCTTAGCACTGAGCGACTAACTACGATCAAGGTGGATCCGGCGTCGATGACCGCAAGCGTCGGAGCCGGAGTGAAACTCGCAGATCTACAATCAGAGATCGCTCGCCATGGACTCGCCTTTGGCGTCGATATTGCATCACGAGGATCCGCGACCCTTGGAGGCATGACGGCGACCAACGCAGGAGGAATCCACGTGCTCCGATATGGTCCAATGGCGGATAACATCGTCGATCTATCTTACGTCTTTGGGGATGGATCTACGAAAGAGCCTCGCGAGGCACTGCTAAAGGATGCAACTGGACCGTCGATGGCGCGACTACTAGTCGGCTCGGAGGGGATTTTTGGGATCATTACCTCGGTGACCCTCCGACTGCTCGCACAGCCTCAAAGTCGTCTTGTGGCAATAACACCGTTACAATCACTTGAAGAGGGTATCTCCATTGGCACCAAACTTCGTGGAGATGTCGCAGCGATCAGCGCGATTGAGTTTCTAGGCCCAGAGGCCGTCCAGCTTGCGCCCTCGAATCCACCTTGGGCGATAAGTCCAGGAGGGGCACTGCTCATTGAGGTTCTCTCCGAGGCACTGACCTTTGCCGACCAACTCGACAAACTTGGACTCGACCGAGAGTGGGTGATCGCAGATGACCCAAAGAGAGTCACAGATCTCTGGTCATGGCGCGAGGAGATCCCTGGATGGATAGCTCGAGTCGGGAAACCGCTAAAGTTAGATCTGTCTGTACCCATCAATGGTCTGCCTAACCTCTATCAGCTAGCCCAAATGACTGCCAAGGAGGCCGGGGTCCAATGCTACTGCTTTGGCCATCTCGGCGACGGCAACCTGCACGTCAACCTAGTAGGCGAAGATCGCTCGTTGGAGAGAGTCTCGCGTTCGATCTACCAACACGTAGTGGACCTCGCAGGCGCTATCAGCGCTGAACATGGGATCGGAACGCTCAAGAAACAGGAGCTAAGTATCGTGCAGTCCGCTGCAGAACGCCGCCAGCTCACACGACTAATAGACATATTTAACCCAGGACGAGTGATCAATCCAAACGTTATGATGGACTACTGACAAGGAGGCGCAATTGAGTGGAGCCACGGCGTGGAACCAACGCTATCGCGAGAGCGACAGGTTGTGGATTCCGGATGCTGACCCATCGCTAAAGGATGCAGTAGCGCACATCGCGCCAACCGACGCACTAGACCTCGGATGCGGAGAAGGGCGAAACTCCCTCTTTCTCGCACGCGCTGGCTTCCAGGTCACTGCTGTCGACTTTGCTGATGTCGCCCTGGATCGACTTCAGGCAGTAGCCGGCAACGAGGGGCTCACGATCGAGACCATCTGCGAAGACATGTTTACCTACCTGACCACAGCACAATCTTTTCACTTCGTAGTGCTTGCGAACATCCATCCTGAACGCCGAGAGCGCCTCAATCTGTACGAGCGTCTACACCACATAGTAGCCCCTGGGGGCTGGCTCTACATTATCGGTCACCACGTCGACTCTTTTGGCATTGCAGGCCCTCCCAATAAGGATCTACTCATCGATGAGGAGGAGATCCGCGCCGCCTTCAACGGTTTTTTGGTACATACGCTCACCAAGGTCTCTGATGTCTCTGACCATGGGCATGCTGCGCCCTCCTTGGTTGCAGTCTTAGAGCGCCCAATCGAATTGCCGACTTAGCTTTCAGAACCCTAAATATCGACAACAACTGATCATCAGCCCCTATGGACCGAAGTCCCTACTCGCCGATGCCCAATGCCACTGTGCTCCCTCTACTCGGCTGCCTAGAACGACAGTTAGCTCCAAAGCTGGAGCAAGGGACTAAGGAGTAGTCGTCATGGCAAAGGTTGGCATCATAGGTCATAGAGAGACAGAGTCCAAGAGTACGAAGTACATAGACACCACCACTATCGAGGAGCCAAGAGTCGCTCGCTACGTCTTCGCCGGCAAGGCGGCCTCGTGGATCTGGTTGATCGTGCGACTATGGCTTGGCTATGAGTGGATCAACGCAGGTGTCTCCAAGCTCTGGGGAGCTGAGTCAGCTGCCTTCTGGAGGACTGGCCTCGGCGTGAAGGGCTTTGTCCTCGGTGCAATCGCTGAGTCCAAGGGACCCCATGCTCAGGTCTCCTACGGCTGGTGGGTAGCGATCCTCCGTCACGGTGTACTTCCTCACTACCTGCTTGTTGCTCGTATGGACGCCGTTGCTGAGTTTGCGATTGGGATCCTGTTAGTCCTTGGAGCCTTCACTGCTATTGCCGCCTTCTTTGGACTGGCACTCAACTTCAGCTACGTGTTCTCCGGTGCGATCTCTACGAACCCAGTCTTTATCATCCTTGGCATCGGGTTGGTACTGGCATGGAGGAACGCTGGATGGCTGGGGCTAGATCGCTACCTACTCGGGAGACTTGGAACTCCATGGCAGCACCGCACCACCTCTCCATCTGAACCACGCGCGCAGGAGTCAACCAACCGCTAATCCACCCGCACCACCCGCACCACCCAGGCTCCTTCAGGAGCAGAGGTGGTGTGGGTGGTGTCTTGCTACATACCGATTCCTGCGAAGGATAGCGCAGCCAGGATCAACATGATGATGCCAGCCAACGTATAGAGCAACCGCTGGGAGAGGTGCTGGGTGAAGCGTGTCAGAGCTACCGCGGTCGTAATCGATATTGCCATACCAATGGTTGCAGCGAGTCCAACGAAAAAGGGTGAACCGGTAGCGAGGGCAAAGCCTGCAGTGGTGGCTTGGGTGACGTCGCCGAGTTCGGCCAGGAAGAAGATCACGAAGATCATGATCCAGCTGCTGGAGCGCCGATCGTCCTCTGACTCCTCCTCCTCTCCCCGGAAGGCCTTGATGATCAGGAATATTCCGATTATCGCTAGAACGATGCCGGTCACGATATGTATCAAAGATCCCTTGAGGAGGAGTCTGATTGAGTTGGCGAGAAAGGCGACTATGAAGGCCTCGAGCCCAACGGCAGTGATCGCGGCTGAGACAGTTTTCAATGCTCCGTTGCGCCGACTCAGAAGCACAGCGGCCACCATCGATTTGTCGGTGAGCTCGGCCGCGAGGGTGACCACCAGGATCAGTAGGAACTCGGTCAGGTTCACGATCGGTTGTGTTCGTTGCCGGTGTCAGTGCTTAGCACAGGGCGTGCCGTAGATAAAGCAAACGAGAGTCGTTGGGTGATCATCTGCTTGTTCAGCTCGGTTCCTGTCTGCATTTCATAACACCTGATCCCTTTCGATTGAGAACGCCAGCTGCTGAACCGAATCCGTTGATCCCTGAGCCTAGTATCACTCGCGCACTATTTAGAACGAGAGGATTGCGAGGGGCGGTCCGAGTGAAGCCGCAGTGTTGATCTGTGCTCTTTGGCAATCCAGTCGACACACAAACCTCTCATTGAGCTCAAACCAGTCCTGCCTGAGCGAAACCGATACTCCTGTCAGGTCACGAACTGTCTGCTGGTCCTAGCCGTCGTATAGCCCAAGTGCCGCTGGGTCTAGAGACAGGCGTCGCCCTGGTTCAAGGCCACGACTAAAGACTGGTTTGGCGGACCTGACATGCCTTTGAAATCTGTAAAAATGCCTTCTGGCCAACTTGTGGGCGAGGGGGGACTTGAACCCCCACGAGGTTGCCCTCACAGGAACCTGAATCCTGCGCGTCTA
Organism: Ferrimicrobium acidiphilum DSM 19497; assembly: GCF_000949255.1. NCBI lineage: Bacteria > Bacillati > Actinomycetota > Acidimicrobiia > Acidimicrobiales > Acidimicrobiaceae > Ferrimicrobium > Ferrimicrobium acidiphilum. The sequence continues at coordinate 4,797 of NZ_JXUW01000014.1, forward strand.
CCAATTCCGCCACTCGCCCAGAGGACTCATCATAACCCGAAAACGGCCCTTCTGCTATACTACTTGACGTATCAGGGGAAAAAGAAGGCTGGTTTCATCGATTCCTGGTTATAGTGCTAATGGAGTGGGTCTCGAATCGTTCGAACGTAAGATCGCGGCTGTGGTGGAGTCAATCTTTGCCAAGGGCAGTCCGCGTGGCATTGAACCAGCTGAGCTGGGGCGTAGACTCGTGCGCGAAATCGAGCGCTCGAGCCGCGTTGGAGTGCGTTCTAATATCGCTCCCAATATGGTCACAGTAGCCTTGTCGCCTGAAGACCTGCAGGAGCTGCGTCCATTGCGAAACCGCGTAGAGGGTGAACTGCGAGTTCTGGCAGAGGAGACGGTTGAGGCTGGAGATTACGAGCTTCTTGGCCCGATCGTACTCCAGCTAATCGAGGACCCTGAACTCAAATCAGGGACGTTCTACATCGATTGTGACTTCCGTGAAGAGCAGGGGTTTGCCGACCGATGGGAGCTGGTGTTTGCAGATGGTTCTCAGCTTAAACTTGGCCTTGGAACGCACGTGATCGGTAGGCTAGCCGGATCTGCTGTATTCGTTGATAACCCCAGAGTCTCTAGGCGTCATGCCGAGATTGTGGTCGAGGAGGGTCGTGTTACCGTTTTCGATTCTGGTTCTACCAATGGCACTTTCGTCAACGGCGTCAAGATTTCCCGCCCAACCGAACTCAACCCTGGAGATGTGGTAACTGTTGGAACGACGGATCTCACGGTACGCAAGGGTTAATCGATGCCACTTCTACTGTTGAGCGCGTTGAAATACGTGCTAATCGCACTGATCTGGTTGTTCTTTCTGTTTGCTATGCGTGCCGTCTGGCGAGAGACGCGAAGACAAGCACGCACCACCGTGTCAACCAATCTTGTGGCGGTGCCGATCAATGAACCGACGTCAAATGCCATCGCTGTCGGTACACACAAGCAGAAGGGATCTGGAAAGGTACTGGTGCTAGAGGGGCCTTACTCCGGCAAGACCTTCACATTTGAGACCCCGGCGCTGGTCGGTCGGGATTCAGGATGTTCGATCGTCTTGTCTGAGGATACGTTCGTCTCTCAACGCCACGCTGAGATTTACCTTGATCGGCGTCACATCATCGTGGCAGATCTGGGTTCGCGGAATGGCACCTTCGTCAACGGCGATCAGATTGATGCGCCGATGCGGGTCACGAAGGGTGATGTGATCCAGCTTGGCAAGACCGCCTTGAAGGTCGTGGCCAAATGAGGATTACCTATGCCGCGAAGACCGATCCCGGGCGAGTGCGAGCGCAAAATCAAGACAGGCTTTATGCAGATGGCTCGCTCTTTATAGTCGCTGACGGCATGGGTGGCCATGCAGGTGGTAACGTAGCCGCCGAGGTAGCCGTTACAGAGACAGTGGCATCACTCAAAGCAGGTAACGAGCCTGAGCGAGCAATACAGACAGCGAACCGCTCGATACTAGAGCGCGCAGCCAGTGAAGTTGCACTTGAGGGCATGGGTACCACCCTCACGATGGCCTTAGTTGATGCCAATGAGTCAATGGCTGACGTTTTCAATGTGGGTGATTCACGCGCCTATCTATTGCGAACAGGACAGCTCATCCAGCTCACCAACGACCACACCTTTGTTCAGGAGTTGGTAGATGCTGGCTCAATCACGCACGAGCAGGCAGCCACCCACAGGGCCAGGCACGTCTTGACTCGGGTGGTTGGTGTGGCCACGGAGGTTGAGCCAGATCACTTCCGAGTCCCACTGCAGTACGGTGATGTTCTTCTGCTGTGTTCGGATGGCCTCATCAACGAGGTGTCAAATGTCGAGATCGCGCAGGTATTGGCCAGTCGGCTGCCAGATGAGGCCTCTGAGACGTTGGTTCGAATGGCGAACCAACACGGCGGCAATGACAACATCACAGTTGTGGTGGTGAGGCTGGATCACCCAGATCGTGAAGCGGTGCTGTTGGCCGAGGAGGCCCAGCCATCGATGGCGGCGCCGGAGGTGATTCCTCGATCTGAACGATCGTTGAAGACGAATCGGATCCCATCTCCTTTGCCCACTCACATGACCGAGCGATCCGCAATCTCGCGCCCACTTGTGCGGGCCACAATGTTCCTCTTCTTGTTGGCGATCTTTGCCGGTGTCGTGGTACTTGCGATTGATATCTACGTACAACACTCCTACTTCGTGGCGGCTCTTGGAAACCGGGTAGCCATCTACCAGGGGAGGCCGGGAGGTGTGTTGTGGTTCAATCCACACGTTGTTGATTTGACCGGCGTGCGACTAGACCGACTTGCACAAGGAGTACGGACTCAAATTCAACATGGCATCAGTGAGGGTTCGCTCGCACAGGCAAAGCAGTTTGTCTACAACGCGAAGCGGCAGTTCCAAGCGACGACGGTTGCGTTCGGAGGCTTGGGATGAGGCGACGTATCACTCTAGTAGGCGCATTGTTTTTGTTGATCTTTGCGTTGCTGTTCCTTCAGCTGAACGATCTTCAGATCGCGAAGGCTAATAGTCTTGCCAACGCGCCGGGGAACTATTCCGCGATCATCAAGGCGTTTTCGACGCCGCGTGGTCAGATCTTAACTGCGAACGGTCAGGTGATGGCGGGCTCTGTACCCTCCACTTCGCAATACAAGTACCAACGCGTCTACCCCCATGGCTCCCTCTACGCTGACGTGACTGGTTACTACTCGCTGATCTATGGAACTTCAGGACTCGAGTACGAGTACAACAAGTATCTCCAAGGTCACATAGCAGCGCCGAGTTCGCTAGGTCAGCTCTTTACTAAGAGTTACACCACCGATTCTGTAGTCACCACGTTGCAATCCAGCTTGCAACAGACGGCGTACAAGGCACTGGGTTCGCTCAAGGGCGCTGTCGTCGCCCTTAACCCAAAGACTGGAGCCGTGTTGGCGATGGCGTCGAATCCAACCTATAATCCGGCCCCATTGGCGTCTGCGAACGGAACCACGGAGCAGAATGCTTGGAAGAGTTACATCTCAAACTCGCAGCAGCCACTCTTGAATCGAGCGATCTCACGTGCCTATCCACCCGGTTCGACCTTTAAGATTGTCACGACGTCTGCCATATTCGACCATGATCCGAAGTTGGCTCGCGTCAACTTCCCACCAGTAGCCACGATTGCGCTTCCGCAGACCAGCCATCATCTGCATAATTATGCCTATGAGGTGTGCGGAGGTGAGCTCCCGGTGCTCTTGGCGGTATCATGTGACACCGGTTTCGCACAGATCGGCCTGCGCCTAGGGGCCTCGAACCTCCATAACGAAGCCGAGAAGTTCGGCTTCAATCAGGTCCCTCCGATCGATCTACCTGGAGCGGCCGCTTCCACCTTCCCCTCCACCTCTTTCTTCTCGCAGAATCTTCCCCAGCTTGCGTTTTCAGCAATTGGCCAGGGAAATGATCAGGCGACTGCGTTGCAGATGGCCTTGGTTGGAGCTGGGATTGCAAATAACGGTACTATCATGGCTCCGCATCTACTTGGGCGTGTCATCTCGAGCCAGGACGCCACCGTTACCTCGTTCCAACCCAAAGTGTGGAAGGTTGCTACATCGCCATCGACCGCTGCCAAGGTCACTCAGCTGATGGTGGGCGTAGTAAAGAGCGGTACAGCGGCCGGTATTGCGCTGCCAGGGATACAGATTGCTGCGAAGACAGGCACAGCTCAGACGACGTTGACTAGCCACTCCAACATCGTTGGACAGTCAGACAACTGGATGGTTGCGTTTGCGCCAGCTCAGAATCCAAAGATCGCTGTCGCAGTCGTCGTGCCCAAGCAGCCGGGTCTCTCGGCTAATCCAACGGGAGCACAGTATGCAGGGCCGATTGTGAAGGCAATGCTTGCAGCAGCGCTAGGAGTCAAATCGTGAAAGTTGGGCTAGATGACTGAAGACCAGCAGGGTCAAACCTTTGGAACACGCTATCGTCCAGAGCGTTTGATTGCTCGTGGTGGAATGGCCGATGTGTACGAGGCGCGTGATCTACTCCTGGATCGACTTGTCGCGCTAAAGGTTCTGTTCCCCGAACTCTCCACCAACCCCACCTTTGTGGAGCGATTTAGGAGAGAGGCACAGTCGGCGGCTGCGCTTTCACACCCCAACATCGTCTCTGTTTATGATTGGGGCCCGGCGAACTCCACCTACTTCATCGCCATGGAGTTGGTGACTGGATCCACACTCGCCGACGTCATCCGTGAGTCGGGCACGGTAGCGCCTGGCCGCGCAGCCGTTATTGGAGCCGATGTCGCTCTCGCTCTCGCCTTCGCCCATCGTCACGGAGTTGTACATCGTGACATCAAGCCATCGAATGTTCTGTTGACAGAGGATGGCATGGTTAAGGTCGCCGATTTTGGGATCGCTCGGGCGGTTACAAATGACGAGGATCTTACTCAAACTGGAGCGGTACTCGGGACTGCAACCTACATCTCACCGGAACAGGCACGGGGCGAGGACCTCGACGGACGAAGTGACGTCTACTCACTCGGAATCGTCATGTATGAGATGCTGACCGGTACGGCCCCTTTCCTTGCGGAGACGCCGATCGCGGTGGCGTACAAGCATGTGACCGAGCGCCCAGCGGCTCCGCGTTCGATAAATCCATCGATTCCGCCCGCACTCGAGACTATTGTGCTGAAGTGTCTACAAAAGGATCGGGCCAATCGCTACAGCGACGCTGGCGAGCTTCGTTCTGATTTACTTCGTTTTCTCGATGACCGTCCTATCCGAGCCGGAACCGTCGAGATGGCGGCCGTGGCCGAGACGACGTTGCTTGCCGCTGGAGTCACGACGGCCGGTCCGAGGACCCAGTTTATCTCGCCGATCGAATCCACCTCGTCTATCCCCATTGTTGGTGCCAACTCGACCCAACCCAAGCGTCGCCATCGTGTCTGGCCGTGGATCTTGCTGCTGATAATAATTCTCCTGCTTGCAGCCGCAGGTATCATTTTCGGTAAGAAACTCCTGGCCTCACATGCAAGGCCGAAGCCGACTGTGACGACTGTTCTGGTACCAAATGTGACCGGAGCTGGTGAACAGGGCGCGACTTCGGCGTTAACGCGAGCTGGCCTGCAGTCCAATATTCAGTTTAGGAACTCGTCACAGTCCTCTGGCACTGTGATCGGTGAGAGTCCGAGGGGAGGGTCTCGCGCAAAGAAGGGGTCAACGGTGACGTTGCTGGTATCAAGCGGTCCGGCATCGGTTACCGTCCCAAATGTGAAGGGACAATCATCTGCGACAGCTGAGTCGACGCTCTTGGCGAAGAGCTTCAATGTCTCAACGAACTATAAGCATGCATCGGCTTCGCAGGGGACGGTCATCGGTGAATCACCAGCCGCTGGTCAGTCGGTGGCTAAGGGTTCAACCGTCATTTTGACGGTTTCAAGTGGCCCGTCTCAGTTGACAGTTCCAAACGTTGCAGGCGACAGTCTTGCTACCGCCTCTAATAAGCTCGGATCTGACGGGTTGCAGGTGGGTAGCGTTAGCTACCAGACGAGCAACTCGGTGCCAAGTGGAGACGTGATATCTACCTCGCCGTCCTCCGGCTCCCAGGTGGCACCGAATAGCTCAGTGAACCTCACTGTCTCGTCAGGGAGTTCGACGGCGGTGCCTAACGTTGCTGGGGATACCGTTGCAAAGGCGACGACAACCCTGCAAAATGCCGGTTTTACCGTTGCGTCCCAGAACCAATACCAGACGAGTTCTACGGTGCCAAGTGGAGACGTGATCTCGACGACGCCCGCGTCTGGGACTCAGGAACCCGCAGGTACCTCAATTACGCTTACGGTTTCTAGTGGGTCGTCCCCGACGAGTCCGACCAGTCCTGGTAGCGGTGGCGGCGGCTCTGGTCCGCCCTCCGCATCCGGTTGACCTGAACTGAGCACCGTCTGAAGTTAGCAGGTTTTGCCACTTCTCGGTAAGAGGTTCGTCGTCTTGGCAGTCACAATTTGTGTCGCGTGTTAGCTCACTGCTATCAGGTAGTGGACGCAGCGTGCTGACACCACTCCGCGAATGTCATTGGTTAAGAAAGTTGCTGATCATCTGAAGCCCGTCATCGGAGAGGATGGATTCTGGATGAAACTGTACTCCCTCAATCGGATACCTCCGATGGCGAAGGCCCATGATGATCCCGTCTGAAGTGGTACTAGTGATCGTTAGATCGGAAGGCGTTGTGGCTGGATCCACGACGAGCGAATGATATCTCGTCACAGTGAGCTGAGGAGCGAGGCCGCGAAAAACCCCGGCACCATCGTGGGTGATCAGCGAGGTGCGCCCGTGCATCACTTTCTGAGCACGGACGACGCTTGCTCCGAAGTACTCGCCGATCAGTTGGTGACCGAGACAGACGCCGAGGATCGGGAGATCGCGGTGATTTGCGAGCATGGCGAGTCCGCCTCGCGATGACGACGGTCGACCTGGTCCGGGTGAGATGATGACCGCCTCAGAGGTTCCAATCAACTCCGGGTTATCGGCGATAGTGTCCTCTCGGATGACGGTAGGTATAGCGCCGAGCTTACCCACGTACTGTGAGAGGTTGTAGACGAACGAGTCGTAGTTGTCGATGATGAGAACGTTGCGGAGCACCCTTATCATCGTAGCTACACTCTGACAGCAGGTGAACCGCCACCCTCGAAGCAAGTCGAAAACGGTCGCCCACATTCTCCGCTAGAGACTCTCGCTGCTGAGAAGGGTTCTCAGCTAGATACATCTCTACCTTGGCTTCGGTTGGTTCATCACATTCCGGAGATTTCGATTGTTGTCGTAGATGACGCACACGCTAGGTTGCGCCATCGTTATTTGAGCGCTTTCGGGTGCGCAGCTGTCATGTTTGTTGATGGTGCACCGGCAACGGCTTGAACAGCCATCAGCAGAGCATCAGCTGTCTATGGATACACCTACAGGGCTCACACTGACTCATCAGCGTGATGAGGAGCGTCTAACCCAGCCGCTCAATCACATAAGCATTGGCCATACCGCCACCCTCACACATCGTCTGAAGACCATAACGACCACCAGTGCGCTCGAGTTCATTGACTAGGGTTGCCAAGAGTCGTGTTCCTGAAGCGCCAAGAGGGTGCCCCAAGGCGATAGCTCCTCCGTTTACGTTGACACGATCTGGATCAGGGTGGAGTTCGTTGGCCCAGGCTAGAACGACCGAGGCGAAGGCCTCATTGATCTCGACGAGGTCAATCTGATCGAGGCTGAGGTTGGCTTTAGCCAGCACTCGTTCGGTCGCGGGGATCGGAGCGGTCAGCATGAGGATGGGGTCAGAACCCACTACGGCGAATGAGACGAAACGCGCACGTGGAGTTAGACCTAGTTGTTCGGCACGTTCACTACTCATGATGAGTGCAGCGGATGCCCCATCGGTGATCTGAGATGAGTTCCCGGCGGTAATCTTGCCATCCTCTTTGAATGCGGGGCGAAGGCCAGCGAGCGCATCAAGGGAGGTGTCTGGCCGGATCCCCTCATCGACATCGAGGACAGTCCCTGTCGGTCGTCCTTCTGAGTCGCGAACATCGATGGGCAACAGTTCATGTTTGAATCGCCCCTCGACTGTGGCCTTAGCAGCGCGTTGTTGGCTCTGGAGGGCAAAACTGTCGAGATCTTGACGACTGAATCCCCACTTTTCGGCGATCAACTCAGCAGAGATACCTTGATGAACGAGCCCACCACGGTCGCTATAGCGAGACGCCAGGGTTGGTCCAAACGGTACACCTGGACCCTGTCCCATTGATGACCCCATTGGAACGCGACTCATCGACTCGACACCACCAGCTATGACAACGTCGGCTGCCCCTGAAATGATGGCTTGTGCTGCGAACGCAGCAGCCTGCTGCGAGGATCCACACTGTCGATCGACGGTTGTGCCTGGCACCGACTCGGGCAGATGGGCGGCCAGAACAGCGTTGCGAGCGATGTTCGCCGACTGTTCGCCAACTTGGCTCACGCAGCCAAAAATGACATCGTCAATGATCTGTGGATCTATTGTGGTGCGTTCCAAGATCCCATTGATCACGAAGGCTGCTAGGTCCACTGCGTGCCAGCCGGCAAGGCTGCCATTTCGTCTCCCTCCAGGTGTACGGACGATATCAACAATCACTGCATCACGCATGATCTACCCTTTCGCATTCAACTCCTCCTACTGTAGCTGAGCCAGGCCGATTGTGCACGACAGCTCCTCAGCGCAGATCTAACACCATCGAGTCTGATTAGTCAACGATGAGTGGTGTGACTGCAAATCGCTCAACATCGATGAGCCCATGATCGGTGAGCTTCAAGGCAGGTATTACCGATAGGCCAAGGAACGAGAGTGTCATAAAGGGAGCGTCTAACGACGAGCCGAGGACCTGTCTTACGACATTCTGCGCATAAGCAACTTGTCTACCAAGCTCTTCTGCTGGCAAATCAGCCATAAGACCTGCGATTGGTAGCCTGACTTCGGCGAGTATGTCGCCGTTCAGACAGACCGCTTGGCCGCCACCAGTCGAAGCGATGTGATTGGCGGCTACCGCCATGTCGTGACGCCCCTGATCTGAGTTCGCTCCAACGACCATGAGGTTGTGGGCGTCATGGGCAACCGTCGAGGCTATTGCTCCCCGGGCTAGTCCGAAACCTTTGAGATAGCCGTGCCCACGTCGGCCTGTGCCCAGATGACGTTCAATAACCGTTAGTTGGTTGAGTGTCGAGTCGTCCTCAGCGATGGTGACAATCTCCGATCCTGTCAACAGTGAATGCTCGAAGACCTGGATTACACGAACGCTCTGGCCAGGGGAGACGTCGATTTTAAAGCTGTCTGCCGTGAGACTCTCTTTGAGGTGGACGGTGCCTAGGAGTACTGGCAATGGCTTGACGTGGTCGATGGGCGCAACCAGCCTACCGTGACGAGCGACTACGTCTCCGTGCTGAATGACCATCTCTGGTACGAGGCGATCCATGGACTCGTAGATATTGAGATCAGCCTGGTATCCCGGAGCTACAATCCCTAAGTGGTCGAAACCATGGTAGTCAGCCGCATTCATAGTGGCCATCGTGAGGGCATCTTCTAGCGAGATGCCTGCCTCGATGGCGACCTCGATACAGTGGTTGATATGTCCATGGTCGACGATGAGGTCGGGTTCGCGATCGTCGCTGCATAACGCGACTCGACTGGTCCCATGGTCGATTACAGTCCTAGCAAAGCTGGCGAGATTTTGGCTTGCTGAACCGTGCCGCAGGAAGACCCACATCCCTTTGCGCCTCTTCTCCACGACCTCATCGTATGTGAGCATCTCGTGATCTGATTCGATACCGGCGCAGAGATAGGTGTCGAGTAGTCGGCCAGTGACACCCGGGGCATGGCCATCAACCCTGTGTACGCCGGCGGCTGTGATTTTGGCGAGCAGTTCAGGATGACCAGCTATCACCGCCGGGAAATTCATAACCTCGGCGAGACCTATGCCGTTCGTGTCGGCTAGTACTTGTTGGATGTCATCGAGGTCGAAGCGGGCTCCAGGGCTCTCGAACTGGGAAGCGGGAACGCAGGATGATGCTGAAAATCCGAAGGTGAATGGAAGCCCTCGTGTGGCCTCTATCATCGCCATAACCCCAGTCGAACCAAGAACATTGGCCATTTCATGAGGATCGTTGGCAACGGCGGTGGTACCCCACGGCAGGACGGCGGCGACAAAGTGGGGGATCCAAAGCTTGGTCGACTCGATGTGCATGTGGGCGTCTATGAAACCTGGAGTAGCAGATGCCCCATCAAGATCAATGGTTGCACGAGCGTCACGCGCTCCCCAACCCACGACGGTTCCATCCGCGATCGCGATGTCGGTGGTGATCCACTCCTTGGTGGTCGGCACGAAGAGATGAACGTTTTGAAGAAGGAGATCACAAAGAGCATCACCACGAGCCTTTGCGAGAAGACGGGACGAATGCCGGCGATGTTGTTCGAACACTGTTTTAGTTTAGTTGCCCTTGGATGACTATGAGAGGACATGGGAGTTCATCGTTCTGTCACAGACAGTGCCTACATCATCCGGTACGCTAGTGTCATGTCGTCGCCGTTTGGTTGGAGAGGTTGGCCATGAAGAAGGTATCTGAGGCGGCTGTCGAGGAGGCTGGGAGCCTGATCGAGACGCGAGGAATTGACTATATCCCAGAGTCGGAGCGATGGGCACGACCTCGAGATCTGTTCTGGATGTGGGCGGGAGCTCTGTTCAACGTTGAGTATGTCGTCTATGGTGCACTCGCCATGAGCTTTGGACTCTCGTTTGCTCAAGCTGTGGGCATAATATTGATAGGCAACCTCTCCTTCTTTCTGCTTGGCCTCACCAGCCTGCAAGGGCCCGATGCTGGTACTACGACCTTTACGATCAATCGCGCCGCCTTTGGCCCCAACGGCTCCAGGCTGCTGGCGCTCTTTAACTGGCTGACCCAAGTTGGGTTCGAGACCGAGGGGCTGGCCTTAATCGTACTCGCAGCCATCGCTCTGTTTCATCAAGGTGGGATCAACGCCGGTACCGGTTTGAAACTGGTATTCATCATCGTGGCGGCACTGATCCAGCTCGTACTCCCATTGTTTGGCCATGGCGCGATTCTGCGAACCATGCGTATCCTCTCAGTACCGTTCTTGATTTTGTTCGCTTTGATGGCGGGGCTTTCGTTAGGAAAACTGAACGTGCACTCGGTGGCTCATGGGGCAAGCTGGCAGGTCATGTTCGCTGTTCTCGCCGTGATTATCTCGACTTCTGGTCTCGGTTGGACTGAGAATGGGAATGATTTTTCTCGCTATCTGCCTCGTAGCGCATCCAAGACCAAGACGGTCTTGTGGGTGTTTCTGGGTACCGCGATCCCATCGATTCTGTTGATGGTTCTCGGGGCAGCAATTTTCACTTTTGTGCCGAGTGCGACGAATCCAATAAGTGGGCTCCCGCAAGCCTTCCCAGCCTGGTTTCTCACCCCATACCTGTTGATCGCCATTTTGCAGTTGTTTGCGATCAATAGCCTTGACCTATACTCCTCCGGGGTGACACTTCAGGCACTTGGATTGAAGCTCTCCCGACTTCAGGCCGTTGTTCTAGACACTGTCATCTGCGCAGCACTCACGGCTTATGCAACGTTTTCGAATAGCTTTAATACGCTACTTGGAGACTTTGTCCTCTTCATTATCGTCTGGGTTGCGCCTTGGACAGCGATCTATTTGGTTGACTGGTTACTAAGACGTCGACGTTATGATGCCCACGCTCTTCAACAGGAGCGTGGCGGCTTGTACTGGTCGAACAAGGGAGTGCACTGGCCGGCGATCATCGCCCAGATTCTCGGTATGCTCGCATCGCTGTCGGCGATCAACACTACCATCTTTGTCGGCCCGCTCTCTAGGGCGAGCGGAGGTGCTGACTTCTCAGTCTTCACCGGCATTATCGTGGCGGCAGTCGTCTATTGGCTGCTTGCACGCAATCTGGGTCGGCCACAAACCCTGGAGGTTGAGAGCCAAGCTTAACAGGCCTAGCGTTTTAGGAGTCGTTTCGCATGGATGCCGGTCGGCCGTGACTCGACATCTTGGAGTCGCTGGCACCAACTCCGCTGGATGTTGGAAGGTGATGGTAGAGTGTAGTCCTACCAGCCGCTGCTAGATTTGGATCCGCTGCTAGATTTGGAGCCGCTGCTCGAGCTCGACGATGTAGTGGAAGAGTAGGTTGCTCCACCACTGCCGCTTGAGGTGACTGGTTTTCCTGCAGGGCTGATCACATACCAGTAGCCCCCAAAGGCGTTGATACCCTCACCATTCACTTGATGTGGACCGCCGTCGCTCGCGAAGGTATAGAGAGGATGACCGTTGTAAGTCACCTGTTTTTGTCCATTCGAGCGAGTGATACTTCCTACAAGCTTTGAAGAGGCTCCTCCGGAAACCGTTGGTGACCCGGTCACTGGTGGCCAAGCCTTTGCACATGTGCCAGTGCAGTTCGACTTGCCCTTTGTGTCTCCAGTGAAGACGTAATAGGTCTGCCCAGCCTTTGATGTCAGAATGGTTCCATAGCCTGACGAACTCGATGTGGCGACAGTCGCACCTGTGCTAATCGTTGAGGCATTCGAACTCTTCGTTGTTGAACTGGTAGAACTCGTCTTTGAGCTGGTTGACCCACAGGCTGCAAGCGCGAGCCCAGTCAATCCAAGCCCTACTACTGCTAGTCGGACGTTCATGATAGCTTCCTCCCCCTCGGCATCATCGGTGTCGAATCATCGACAACGTTAACAAAGCTGTGCAGTCGATATTCCATTCGAGTTGAGTTGGGCGGACTGGAATCCTCAGACGTGCCTTAGAATTTGGGGGAGGAGGTAATTATGCAAGCGCCTCGCCCGATGAGGGGAATGAGAGATGTTCTACCTGGTGAAGCCGGAGTTAGGCTGCACACGCTCCAGGTGATTCGTGAAGCCTATCGTCAGCACGGTTTTTTTGAGATCGAGACCCCTGTGGTGGAGACGATGGAGACCTTGACGAGCTCTGGTGCCGGTGAAAATGAGAAGTTGATGTTCAAGGTCTTGAAGCGTGGCGAGCGTCTAGATGCGGCGCTCGCTGGTACCGAGGATGAACTCGCGGATGCCGCTCTTCGTTTTGACCTCACCGTTCCACTTGCTCGTTTCTATTCGATCAACCAGTCGAAGTTACCGAAACCATTTTATGCCATGCAGCTTGGACCGGTGTTTCGTGCCGAGCGCCCACAACGAGGACGTTTCCGTCAGTTCCTGCAGACCGACATCGACGTCCTTGGCGATCCCAGTTATCTGGCGGAGGTGCAGTTGTTGATCGCCGCTACCTCTGCACTTCACAAGATCGGGCTAGAGGGGTTCGAGATTCGTCTGAATGATCGGAGAATCCTTGAGTTTCTACTTAACAAGCTGGAGATTCCTGACGATCGCTTCACCGGTGTCATGATCGCACTCGACAAGCTCGATAAGCAGAGCGTGGCAGAGGTCGTCGCTGAACTTCAGGCGAAGGGGATCGCCGCAGATCAGGCTACCCACCTAGTGGCGGTGCTCGGAGAGTTAAGCGAGGCGTCGAGTCTCAAGGCTTTGGCCGATCTTGGTGTACCCAAGGCGCTGATAGCTAACTTAAGTGCGATCCAGCAGCACGTCACCACCTCTGTCCGTGATGTTCCGGTGGTCTTTGATCCGCTGATCGTCCGAGGAATTGGTTACTATACGTCTACGGTCTATGAGATCATCCACCCGAAATGGTCGGGTTCAATCGGCGGTGGCGGGCGATACGATCAGCTTCTCGCTCGCTTTGGTACCGACACTCCCGCTTGTGGCGTCTCACTCGGTTTTGAGCGAGTCGTCGGTCTGGTAGAGGAGCTTGGGCTAATGCGCGAGACCGGAGCGCGACGCTTGACGGTGATCTTTGAGCCTGACCATCAGACCGCAGAAGCGTTGAGCAAGGCCCGTCATTTTCGCAGGGAGGGCTATCTCGTGACTTTGTTGGCCCACCAGAGTGGTGCGCGGTCGCCGATGAAGCGTATTGCCTTGTCAGCAGAGGAGCTGAAGGCAGAGGGGTCGGTCGACAGCTTCTACCATTTCACGGTTGGAGTCGACGAGGCCCCGAGACTCCTGATCCAGTAACCTTGGCTCGTATAAGCACACCAACAAGAAAAGTTGCGTTTTTTAGCCAATTGCTAACTTAGGCTCTCCAAGTTTGCTACGATTCGATCAGCGTCTCTGGTTGACGCTGCATTGGTCTCGATCGCTGGTCGAGTAGCTAGCCTATGAGGGGGTTAAATTGAAGAAGAGGTTTACACGGCATGCTGTAACGCTCGGCGCCGCGGGTGTTCTTGGAATCGCGACAATGGCTATGGCATCACCGGTGACGTCACTGACCGCGTCGCAAGCGCTGGCTCCAAAGGTGAGCGTTCCTGGTGGCTTGGCACCAGGAATCGCTGCTGAGTCCACGCCCACTGGTGCCACGGCGAGTACCACCCAGATGCGTGTGTCATTTATCCTGAAGGGCCAAAATATCGCCAGTCTCCAATCAAAGGTTGATGCTGGATGGACAGGTCCGTACCTGACGCCGATGGAGTTTGCCCAGCAGTACGGTCAGACCCAACAGTATGTAAAGCAACTGATCTCCTACCTGAATTCGTATGGTATCCAAGCCCAAGCGATGACTGACATGCTGGACGTGACGTCGCAGGGAACGGCGGCCGAGTACCAGAATGCGCTGTCGGTACTGTTCGACAACTATGAAGTGCCAGCTTCTTCGGCGACGGTGAGCAGTGGGCCAGCCGCAAGCACTCAGCAGGTGTTTGCTGCAACACACAACCCTCAACTGCCCTCCAACCTTGCTACCAATATCGAGGCGGTGTTGGGACTCACCAACTACGCGCCGTATCAATCACTGTCGATTCCTGGCAAGGCACAGGTCACGCCGGGTTCAACTGCGGCTAGCGGTGGAACTATACCGACAGGAACAGCTCCAAGCTCGCAACTACCACAGGCGTTCGAGAAGCAGTACCATTTGACCACGGTGCTGAATGCCGGTTCGCAAGGCCAAGGACAGACGATGGGGATCGTCACTCTAGCAAGTGTGAATCCAAAGGTTCCGGCATACTTCTGGGAGAATGTAGCCCACATTGCGGTTCTACCGAATCGGCTCACGCTCGTGAACGTTGACGGTGGGGCTGGTGCGGTGAGCCTTAACAATGGCTCTGACGAGACCACCATCGATGTCGAGCAGTCTGGATCTATCGCACCACAGGCCAAGATCGTCGTATATCAGGCACCGAACACCGACTATGGCTTCGTCGACGCCTTCTATCAAGCCGCGAGTCAAAACGTCGCTGGCTCACTCTCGGCAAGCTGGGGCGAGTCAGAGACGGCTATTCAGTATACGGTGGCAGCAGGACAAGAGTCCCCAGGATACGCAGCCGCATTTAACCAAGCCTATCTAGAGTCTGCAGCCCAAGGACAGTCAGTCTTTGTCTCCTCCGGCGACCAGGGGGCCTACTCCCCAACCGGGGATATCGGCACCTACAACCTCGGAGTCGACAGCCCAGAGGACTCCCCGTATGTGACCTCTGTTGGTGGCACTACTCTTCCTGGAACCCAGGTCTATCCGATCACCGATAAGCGCGGAAGTGTGACTGGATACGAAGAGGTTAACATACCCAAGCAGTTGACATGGGGGTGGGACTATCTGTGGCCAATGTACCAGGCGTTGGGAGCGTCTAGCGAGTCGGCCGCAGCTGGTGGCCTGATAGTTGGATCAGGAGGTGGCTACAGCGCTTTGTTTAACGGGCCCTCTTATCAGGCGGGGGTCGGTGCCAGTGGCTACTCTGACTACCAGTTCATCAACCCGACCTCATATCAAGATATATCGCCGACTAACCTCTATCTGCCGACCAGCTTTACATTGAATCCGGCACCAGGACTGAGCACTGGCACTAATGCCGGTTTCCGAGCCACTCCTGATGTAGCGTTCAATGCTGATCCACAGACCGGATACGTGGCCTATGATCCACAGTTTGTGCAGCCCTTTGGATCGGCACTTGTTGACTTCGGTGGGACAAGCTTCATCGGTCCACAGCTCAACGGCGTGACCGCTGTTTACGAGAGTTCGTTGGGTCATCGTATAGGATTCTGGAATCCGAATATTTATCGGTTCGCAGCGTCTAGTAATTCGCCGTTCCACCCATTGGATTCGAATACTGTGTACAGTGGACCGGTCTATTATTCTGGCCGTAATCATGGAAAGTCATTGCAAATCACCGGTGAGTTCACCAATACCAACGACTACTATACCGGCACCTCTGGAGCGATTTACAATCCCGGATCGGGACTTGGCTACGCCAATCTATCCAAGTTGTTGATTGACTTTGCCGGAGTTCAGCAGTAGTTCTTTGAGCCCTTGGCGAGTGGCTGCGCGGGGAGACCTTTGCAGCCACTTGTCTTGTGTTCAAAGGTGGATGCCAAGGCGATGGTCATCGTCCCAAAATCGATCCGATTGGGTGGCGATTTAGAAGCAGTGGCGGAGGGAGTAGGATTCGAACCCACGAGGCTTTTGGCCCAAAGCATTTCAAGTGCTTCGCATTCGTCCGCTCTGCCATCCCTCCGCTTGAAAAAACATACTAGAGCCCAGAGCACAAAGACGGCGCTATCGGCACTCACCTCATTGGGTTGGACGAGATGATTCAATCTGCCCGAGAAGTTCTCCAACCAGAGGGTCGATGGTTGAATTTGCCTCAGAATGGTGTTTCTGGTTGACGAAGGCTGGATAAGATCCGAGGAACTTCACGTGACCAAGGTAGCGATTCAGGTCGGTGATGACCTCTTGGACATGCCGTTCGGCGATGTGTCCGCCGAAGTCGATCGCGAAACAGTAGATTCCGATGCCGGTCTTGGTGGGACGAGACTCGAGCTTGGTGAGGTTTATGCCTCTTGAGGCTATCTCAGCCAAGATCGATAGAAGGGAACCCGGACGGTCCTCGACTTGGAAGCAGACGATGCTTGTCTTGTCGTCGCCGGTAGGTCGTGGGATGGTGTCGTTGTTGAGCAACAGAAAACGAGTGGAGTTAGCTGCATGGTCATCGATGTCGGCGATGAGCACATCAAGTCCGTAGAGTTCGGCCGCTCTCTTTGGCCCTATCGCAGCAATCGCGTCCGATTTCGCGTCGGCAACGAGCCGAACTGCCTCGGCGGTAGAGTCGGTGTGATGGAGTTCGGCCCGAGGGAGTCGATCACGGAGAAACCGACCCACCTGTGCAAGGGCATGCGAGTATGAGTAGACGGAGTGAATGTCTTCTAGCCGTGCTCCCTTTGCCGCGATCAGCTGCTGTCGGACTGGGAGTATGTACTCTGCATAGATTTGGAGTCGAAAGCGGAAGATCATTGCATCGAGGGTTGGGGTTACCGTACCCTCGATTGAGTTTTCGATTGGCACAAAGCCGTAGTCACTGCTGCCAATGACTACGTCGGTGAGGACATCTTCGATGGTTGGACGTGGGATGCCATCGTAGGGTCGTGTTCCCATGAACTCGATCAGAGCCTCTTCGGTAAAGGTGCCAGCTGGCCCTAGGTAGGCTATTCGCACTCGGTGAGGTTCGTCCATAGGAGGAGACTAGCCGGAGTCGCGTCGCCCGGTAGGCTCAAACTGTGAATGAAAATCCGACAGGTGGACTCCGTCGTGGTGAGTTCGGTTGGTTCGATGCCGGACGTAGGGCGAGAATCGGGATCCCAGAGGCGGTATTCGCCGCCGGCAAGGGGGATGCCGCCCTCGTTGAGATGATTGAATTTGCTCTCGAGGGAGAGGGGCCGGTGCTTGTCACCCGACTCGACCCAGAGCGTTGGGGACTCATCGCTGACCGCGCAGACTGGCTCGCATTCCCTCCAATCGCAGAGGGGGAACCATACGTTACGCTGGTGGCCCGTCCACTGCCACGGACTGGGCCAAAACGGGTGGCGATTCTAGCAGCGGGATCCTCGGACCGTGTGATGGCACTTGAGGCACGGGCAGTACTCACCGCGCTCGGTGTTGACTCCCACCTCGTCCTCGACTGTGGTGTGAGTGCTCTGAAGCGCACTCTGGTCGCGCTCGACGAGACCTCCGACGCTGAGGTGTATATCGTGCTTGCAGGGTTCGAAGGAGCACTTGCGACCGTGGTTGCTGCATCGGTGGCACAGCCAGTGATTGGCGTGCCAACCTCAGTTGGCTATGGTGTCGCCCGAGGGGGAGAGACCGCCATGGCCTCGATGCTTGCTTCATGCTCGCAAGGGTTGATGGTGATGGGAATCGATAACGGTTTTGGCGCCGCATGCGCTGCGCTTCGAATCGTAGGAACTAGGTCAACTTAGGTGCGAACCTTGGTGATCAACCCAGCGCACGGGGTAGCAGGGGACATGTTGATGGCTGCGTTAGCCGAGGCGACACACTCGTTCAACGAGCTAGAGACACTCTTTGCGCCGTTGTCGCGCTGGTGCTCGCTTGAGTTTGAAGAGGTCGATCGCTCCTCACTCCGTGCGATCCATTGCCAGGTGAAGCTGACACCGGATGCGCCCAGCCTGTCGCTTGAGGAGCTCAGATCACGGATTGGTGAGCTACTAGATGCCTCAAATGGTGTCGAGATCGCCATGACGGCGCTCGACCTGATCGCCGCCGCAGAGGTGGAGGTCCACGGTGGTGGTGTTCATCTCCATGAACTGGCTTCGGTCGATACCCTGGTCGATCTTGTGGGAACTGCTTATCTCTGTGCCATTGCGCGGATTGACGCCATTTCTATCATGCCCGTAGGGATTAACTTCGGCTCGATGGAGATGGCTCACGGTCAGCTTCCATTGCCGGGTCCAGCAGTGCTTTCGCTCCTTGCCAAGGCTGGACTCCAGGTTGTCGCAGGACCCGGGCATGAGAGCGTAACTCCCACTGGAGCTGCTCTTCTATCCTCTCTTGCCGGTGTGTTTCCCGCTGGGACTGGCACAGGCACGATCGTGGGAGTTGGCTACGGAGCGGGCATACGTGATACTCCGTCGCTGGCGAACGTCTGCCAGGTGGTAATCGTGGACGATCTCGCAACTGTCGCTTCCGCTCCTTGGTTCGAATCGATAGGGGTTATAGAGACCTACCTTGATGATGTGAGTGCCGAGTTGCTTGGAGCCTTTGTCCAGGAGAGCTTGGGGGTCGGCGCACTCGATGCTTACGTAACGCCAGCCACAGGCAAGAAGTCGAGGCCAGGTGGGGTGCTTACCGTGCTCGTAGACCCGTCCGATCTTGCTACGATGGTCACACGGGTCCAGCGGTCCTTGGGTGTGCCAGGGGTTCGCTTCCGTCTGCAACAACGCAGTCGTCTTCATCCAAAATTTGTAGAGGTCAAGTTCGAGGGACATACCTTGATGGTCAAGGTTACGTCTGTTGGCGCTAAGCCGGAGTTTGAGGATCTGCAACGAGTAGGCCGCGAACTCAGTATCCCGCTTGGAGAGTTGCGCGATCGCGTGATGGCGGTCTACCTCGCTGGTGTTGCTCACGGTGGCGAGGTCGAACATTGAGTCGAAACTAGAGCGAGGAGTGGTGATGAGATTTCGTCAATTGGGTAGGTCTGGCCTTCGGGTGTCGGAGGTTGGACTTGGATGTAATAACTTTGGTGGGAGACTTGAGTTTGAACCCTCCAAGGAGGTGATTCTCGCCGCCTTTGAGTCCGGCATCAACCTCTTTGATACCGCTGATATCTACGGAGGCAACGGAGCTTCAGAGGAGATCATGGGTGAGGTAATCAAACCGTTCCGACATGAGGTCGTCCTCGCTACCAAGTTTGGCATGGATATGGGTGATCGCGATATTGCCCGCGGATCTCGTAAATATATGATGAAGGCGCTCGAGGGATCATTGCGACGGCTGCAGACCGATCATATCGACCTCTATCAGCTGCATCAGCCTGACCCACTGACGCCTATCGAGGAGACATTGGCTGCGCTCACCGACGCCGTCCATCAGGGGAAGATACGATACATCGGTTCCTCGAACTTCGCTGGATGGCAGTTGGTGGAGGCGGAGCTGTTGGCGCGATCATTGGGCGCAGAGCGACTCATCTCAGCGCAAAATCACTATTCAATACTTGAGCGTTCGGTTGAGGCCGAGCTGATTCCGGCGGCCAGCAATTACGGAGTAGGGATACTACCGTTCTACCCCTTAGCTTCTGGACTGCTCACCGGCAAGTTTCGACGTGGAGAGGCGCCCGCGGCGGGCACTAGGCTCGCCTCTCGACCAGAGCAGCTCGGTAGCGCCGAGTGGGATCTAATCGGGAGACTCGAGGTCTGGGCTAAGGAGCATGACATGGAGCTTTTGGATCTTGCCTTCGCCTACCTCCTGGGTGAACCCCAGGTTGGATCGGTAATCGCTGGAGCTACTTCGCGAGCACAGGTGCAGCGGAACGTCGCTACGCAGGCACACGTGCTTACTGTGGCGGAGCGCGATGAGGTTCGCGCCTGTATTGGCGATACTCAGAGCGCGAAGTAGCCACACGGTAACTTGTCTTCCGGATGGTTGAGCTGTTGGTGACAGTGGCCACCGAGGCCGAAATCGGTATTGAACCAAGATCGCTTTCTAGCCGGGATCGGTATTGCCTGGTGCTCGAGCCAAGGGACCGTTGGTGGCCCCTTGGCTCAGGCGCGGAGGAGGTGGGATTCGAACCCACGGTGAGTTGCCCCACACGCGACTTCCAATCGCGCCGATTCGGCCGCTCTCGCACCCCTCCGGGTCTCAGAGCCGTCAGGCTCCAAGCGTGCTACACTAGCTTATAGTTTCTTTGGACCGTGTCCATCACGGAGGTCGGGCCCCACGTGGCGGGACCTCGTGAACCGGGTCAGGGCCGGAAGGCAGCAGCCCTCAGCAAGGTATCTCGGGTACCGTGGGTCGCCTGACTTCCGTGATGGACACGGTCGCGTGCTTGCAGCCACTCTGAATCAGCAGCCACTCGATACCATCGGGCACTTCGAGTGACGCCTCGACATTAGGATGGCGTCGTGTCCGCGAACTACCAGTCCCTTTATCGGAGGTTTAGACCCCAGCGATTCTCGGAGGTGCTTGGTCAAGACCATGTGACCAGGGCGCTGCGGGCGGCGGTCGCGTCTGATTCGGTCGGCCATGCCTATCTGTTTTCAGGGCCGCGCGGGACCGGCAAGACCTCTACAGCACGGATCCTTGCCAAGGCGCTGAACTGCGAAAATCTGCAGGATGGCGAGCCCTGCCTCACGTGCTCGTCATGTGTCTCGATCGCATCGGGTGGTTCGGGTGAGGTAGAGGAGCTCGATGCAGCCTCAAACTCTGGGGTTGATGCGATGCGTTGGCTGATTCAAACCGTTGCCACAGCAGGGACGGGCCGGTGGAAGGTATACATCATCGACGAGGTTCATATGCTCTCGACGGCGGCGTCGAACGCCCTCTTGAAGACGCTTGAAGAGCCTCCTCCGCACGTGATCTTTATATTGGCGACCACTAACCCGCAGAAGGTGCTTCAGACCGTCGTCTCAAGAACACAGCACTTCGAGTTTCACCTGTTGGATATGGTGGCGGTGGGCGAGGTCGTCGACGACATCGCCAACAGGACAGGTGTAGAACTCAATGCTGCGACACGCCAATGGGTGCTCCGGCGAGGGAGAGGATCAGCCAGGGATACCCTTTCGGTGCTAGAACAAGTACTGGCCTCTGGACAGGTGATCCCAGAGGTTGATACGTCGATCGAACTCGCGGTAACCAGTCTTCTCGAACTCGATGCCAGTGCCACGGTTGTGGCAGTTGAAGATCTGCTGCAGACAGGCAATGATCCGCTTTGGGTTGTTTCTGAGATGTTACTACGCCTTAAGGATCAGTTTCTTGGCAATCTCAGTGGTCAAGGCGGCGACTATCCACTTGCTCGAATTACCCGAGCGATGGAGACGTTGGGTCGTTTGAGCGTCGGTGTTCGTGATGCACTAGATCCGGGTGTGGTTTTGGAGGCGGTCCTGGTCCAGCTGATATCGGACTCGAGCGGAGGGGCTGATCTTGAACAGCGTGTACAACGACTTGAGGAGGCGCTGCGCCAAGGCGCTAGCTCACCGAGCCCACGTTCAGAACCCACGAGAGCGCCGGCGACCACCGAGACAAGGCCAGCTCGCGAGGATGTAGCCAGATCCTCGGGTAACGACTTGGCGCGACTTCGTGGGGTGATAGGTCGGCCGTCAGGACGTCCGGCAGCGGGGAATCCTGCTGAGACCCCGTCCACTGTGGACCAGAGCTCGTCGGCCCCACAGACGCTTGCCTCTAGGCCAGCGCAGCCTCCGAAGCGACCCAGCACAGTTGATGCTCTGACTGTGTTAACGACTGAGACTGAACAAGACCTGGGGTTAGCTCGTGTGGGAAATGCCAGTAACGCAAGTGGGAAACAAGACGCCGCCGACGGTGTTATTGGCACAGATCCTGAGATCGTCGCGAACCAGGTTGATGCTGTGTCGACGCGCGATGCCAACTCCGAGGATACAAGCGATCATGAATCCAAGGAGGAGGCGACTGGAGAACCTTTACCGCCGTCGCCACGGTTTGCAGAGCCTGTTGACGGAGACCTCGACCTAGCATCTACCGATCGGCTACGCTCAGTTATACAGGCAGAGTGGCTCGAGCGTTATCTGCCTACGCTCAATCAACGTAACATCCGAACCTGGATCCGTGATACTCGACTCACGGTTTTGGGGGCTGGTGAGATCGGCATCGTACTCGATCACGAGACACGCCGAAAGAAGCTTGAGCCCTATCTAGATGAGATTGTGGCAACACTCCGTCAACTCTATGGATCGAGCCTTCGTATCCGACTTCTGTTGGAGAGCGAAGCTCATGACGCCGCTCCTGCCTCAGTTGAGGAGATGGATCCCCACCAGGAGTCAGTCCTCGACCCTGAGGAGGAGGTATCCACGACCTCTGTGTCGACGCAGCGTTTCAGCGACGATGCCATTATCGCCAACGTAACCGAAGTCTTTCCGGGCGCCCGACTGATCCAAGGAGAGCTCTAAGCCATGTATCCTGCCTCGTTGGCCAAGTTGATGGACGAGCTTTCTCGACTCCCAGGTATTGGTCCAAAGTCAGCGCAGCGAATCGCGCTCTTCATGGTCAAGCGTGGTCCTGGAGATGCTCAGCGGTTGGCAGAGGCGCTATTGGCTGCGGCGACTAACACCAAGCGTTGCAGAGAGTGCTTCTCATTGAGTGAAGACGAACTCTGTAGTGTTTGTGCGAACCCGAGCCGAGATCGCACGGTCATCTGCGTAGTCGAGGAGCCGAGAGATGTGCTGGCCTTTGAACGGGGATTGTCGTTTCGTGGTCTCTATCATGTTCTCGGCGGAGCGATCAGCCCTATGGATGGGGTTGGTCCAGAGCAGCTGCATCTCACGGAACTCCTCAACCGCCTGCGTGACAGTTCGGTAAACGAGGTTATTCTCGCCACCTCCTCGACGATCGAAGGGGAGGCGACGGCTACATATATCGCCAAACTCGTGGCGCCAGCTGGTGTAGGAGTCTCAAGACTGGCCACGGGTGTTCCAGTTGGAGGCGATCTCGACTACGTGGACGAGGTCACGCTCTCGCGGGCTCTCGATGGCCGCTACCGGCTGTAGAGCTAGTTATCACGCTCTTCAACGAGTTCGATAAGTGTACCGTTCGCACTTTGGGGATGGACGAAGGCAACCAGAGTGCCTCTGGATCCTGGGCGAGGTTTGTCGTCTATCAGTGTAAAACCCTCAGCCACGAGCTCTTTGAGCGCCTCGGCGCAGTCTGGAACGCGTAAGGCGATGTGGTGGAGCCCCTCGCCGTGTCTGTCTAGGAACCTGGCTACCGTCGAGGACTCGTCGAAGGGCGAGAGCAGCTGGATATAGGATTCAGCCACCCGGAGCAGCACCTCGTCGATACCGTCGGATGCGACGCGTTCTCGGTGAACGACGAGGCCACCGAGGATCTCATATCGTTTAATGGCTCCCTCAAGGTCGATTACTGCGATCGCTACGTGATCGATCTCGGTGATCTCCATCACCTCTCCATCGTCTTGTCTTTGGCGAATCGTTCAAAAAGGGTGATTTTGTCCTCGCCAACACGCTCTCTCATCGACTGATCGGTGATGCCAAGACCATCAGCAGGGCTGAGGCAACGGATGCCGACCTTCCCTTCATGGAGGTTGGCCCGCACCACATTAACCGCCTCGCCGACGCGAGTGAGGTCAAAGGTGGCTGAAAGAACCGGCTGCACCATCCCCTTGGCGATGAGTCTGTTAGCTTCAAAGGCCTCGCGGTAGTTGGCAAAGTGACTTGCCTTGATCGATTTGAGCTTCATCCATAGGTGGCGGTTGTCATACTCGATTCGATAGCCAGAGGTTGCGGCACAGGTCATGATCAGCCCGCCACGTTTGGCGACGTATACCGAGGCTCCCATAGTCTCACGTCCTGGATGCTCAAAGACGATGTCTGGATCCTCCCCCACGAGTGCACGAATGTCACCGCCAAAACGCCGCCACTCGCTCTCGTCCTGCGTATTCTCGTCCTTCCAGAACCGGTAACCGTTGGCCGATCGATCGATGATGAACTCACAGCCCATCTCACGCAGCAGCGCCGCCTTTTTCGGTGACGATACAACACCTACGGGAATACCTCCGCCGTTTAGTACGTACTGAACGGCATAACTGCCTATACCACCAGTAGCTCCCCAGATGAGTACGACCTGTCCTTGTGTCATGCCGGCGCCATTCTTGGAGACGATCATACGATATGAAGTCGAGTTACACAGTGGATTGATCGCAGCCTCTTCCCAACTCAGGTGAGCTGGCTTTGGCATGATCTGATTCGCCTTCACGATCGCAAAGTCTGCGAGACCACCGAAGTTCGTCTCGAACCCCCATATACGCTGCTCTGCGGCCATCATCGAGTCGTCGTGGGACGACGGATCCTGATCGTCGACGTAGTTGCAGTGAATCGTCACACGATCACCGATGCTCCAGTTGCGCACTGCTGAGCCAACACGAACGACGATACCGGAGGCGTCGGAGCCGAGGACATGGTAGTCGAGATCGTGGCGACGATTCCACAGGTTGTGGGATCGTCCCATCCGCTTAAGGAAATCAAAAGTAGGTACCGGTTCAAAGAGCGATGACCAGACGGTGTTGTAGTTGATCGATGACGCCATCACCGCGATGACCGCCTCATCCGGAGCTAGCTCAGGCATTGGGACCTCGTCAACGTGCAGTGAGCGCGATGGATCCTTTTCGGCTGACGGGATGCCGTCGAACATCGCGATCTCGTCCTTCCGTAGAAAGGCGGCCCGATATCGGTCGGGGAGCGGCAGTTTAGCCAACTCCTCTCCGGTCGCGTCGGCATTAATGGCATCGATGAGCTCGGTTGTCATGGTCGTATGCTACCAGAAAAGCAAACGATTCTTGATCGATCGCGCTCCTCTCGTATACTGGGACTACGAAGAAAGGATGCACGATGGCAAATTCTGTGATCGTATCGGGCGCACGTACGCCTATTGGAAAGCTCTCAGGGGCGGTTGGATCGTTGACTGCGATGGACCTTGGAGCGGTCGCTATAAAGGGAGCGCTTGCGCGTGCTGGACTCTCACCTGAGGCGGTCGAGTATGTGTTCATGGGGCATGTGCTCCAGGCTGGTCAGGGCCAGATCACCGCACGTCAGGCTGCGGCAGGGGCTGGTATTCCAATGACTATCCCTGCCACGACCGTCAATAAGGTGTGTCTTTCAGGTCTCAATAGTCTGCACTTGGCAGATCTCATGATTAGGGCAGGAGAGGCGGACATCGTCGTCGCTGGCGGTATGGAGTCGATGACCCAAGCCCCATACTTCTTGCCTGGAGCACGCAACGGATTCCGCATGGGTGACGTGCAGTTGATTGACTCGATGCTCTATGACGGTCTGTTCTGTGCCTTTGACAAGATGGCGATGGGTCTTGCTACCGAGCGTTATCTCCAGCTAGCACCGATATCTAGAGAGCGCCAAGACCACCTCTCGATGCTTTCGCACGAGCGCGCCGCTAGGGCGATGAAGAACGGGCGGATGGCCAAGGAGATCGTTCCGGTGCCGGTACCCCAGCGTAGAGGCGATGATGTGATTGTTGATGTTGACGAGGGTGTCCGACCAGAGACGACGATGGAGTCGCTGGCTAAGCTGCGTCCAGCCTTCGATAAAAATGGTGCTATTACCGCCGGCAATGCATCACAGATCAGCGATGGTGCTGCAGCGCTTGTTGTTATGTCCGCAGCAAAAGCCGCTGAGTTGGGCCTTGCCCCGCTCGCTGAGATCATCGGCTATGGTCAGGTTGCTGGTCCTGATACCTCGCTGTTACACCAGCCATCGAATGCCATCAACGATGCGCTGCGGCGCGTCGGAATGACTGTCGGTGACATAGACCTCTTTGAGATCAACGAGGCCTTTGCCGCGGTTGCAGTTGCATCCATGGATCATCTCGGAATCGACGAAGACGTAGTGAACGTCAATGGTGGTGCGATAGCATTGGGCCATCCGATTGGGGCTTCAGGTGCTCGACTTGCCTTGACACTGATCACCGAGTTGAACGAGCGAGGCGGTGGCGTGGGTGCTGCTGCCTTGTGTGGCGGTGGGGGCCAGGGAGATGCTTTGCTCGTCAGGGTGCCGTAGCGATCGAGATGTCCTCCGGGCGAGGCCGCGGCGACTGGGAGCGGTCGAGAGTTTGCTGTTGGATGACAGATTCGGTCGCAGGCTGTAAGGCTGGGCCGGTCAGGCTGCTGGCGAGTGGCGACCGTGTCATCTCTTAGTCAAGAGACTCGCTCCGTTAGAGCGCCGAGGGATTCACACAGGGTCGGCGCTTAGCCCCTAAGATCTGTTGGGGTCTGAGATCATGCATTGCTCAGGCTACAGCGCCATCTGAGGCACCAGCCCATGCGAGTAGTGGAAGTAGGTGTACGACAACTCTGCAACCCTTCTAGGGCCGAGGCTAGCATGTAGAGGGATGAGAATTACGCTATAGATTGCTCGGCGGTCGAGCTGGCCATTTTAGCGCTAGGACTGCTGACTTATCTTGACCGAGGTAATCGTGCAAGTCGCCTTCGGCCTCCCACCTGGTGAGCCGTTTAGGTCGAGTGCAGTTATGACTTCGTCGCCTTCAGTTAGCTGACCGAAGAGGCTGTACAGTGGAGGTAATGAGACCCCACTTGCGCCGGAGATGATGAAGAACTGACTTCCATTGGTGTTAGGTCCGGCATTTGCCATCGCGAGGCTGCCTCGCTGGTACTCCCCTGGGTTCGGAAGTTCATCACGGAACTGATATCCTGGGCCACCGGCTCCTGAGCCGGTGGGATCGCCGCCTTGAACGACGAAGCCTGGAATTATCCTATGGAAGTTGATGCCGTCGAAGTAGTGATAACGGGCCAGAAAGACGAAGCTGTTAACCGTGATCGGAGCTCGATTGGCGAACAGCTCAAAGCGCATAGTTCCATGGTTAGTCTCCATGATCGCTTCGTAGTTGGCCCCGTCTTCGAGACAATACGAAGGGCTGGCGTCGAAGTGCCGAACCTGCGGACTCGAACCATCGGCCTCCGGGCATGGATAGTTATCCTTTTTCTTGCCAACCATCGTATGAGCCTCCTTCTACTTATCTTCCGGTCTGTCTTTACTTAGTGACCTGGATAGTGACGGTGTTGATCTTGTAGGTGGTCTTCGGTGGGATACCGTTGTTGGCGGTGCTCCCTCCTGCGTTAATCTTTGCGATTACCGAGAGCCCCTTGGTCACCTGGCCGAAAACACTGTAGGTGTTGGTCAGTCCCTTCTCCCCGGAGGTGCCGGAGACGATAAAGAACTGGCTCCCATTGCTATGCGGTTTGCCGGTATTCGCCATAGCGATGGTGCCGAGATGGTATGAACCCGCGGGAGGGTTCTTATCGGCAAAGCTATATCCAGGGGTGCCAAAGTCATTGTTGGTAGGACTGCCACCTTGAATGACAAAGCCTGGAATGACTCTGAAGAACGTCGTGCCGTTAAAGAAATGATAGAGCGAGAGGACGTAGAAGTTGTTTGCGGACTTAGGACCCAATTTGGGTTCAAGTTTCACGTCAAAGGTTCCGGCAGTCGTCTTGACGACAGCAAGGTAGTGATAACTGGGGTTGAGACACTCGGGTGGATACTTCTTGAAGTGAGTTTTGCGTGGTATGACCTTGTTTGGGTTGGGACATCCGTCTGGCAACAGATAACTAGCGGTCTTGGCGGCCGTGGAGGTCGTCTTGGTCGCCGCAGCCGACTTCTTTGTCTGCGGTTTCGTGAGTAGGTAGATCCCTACGAAGACCACGACGGCAGCGACCACCACAATCACTCCGTTGCGGATAAATCGCCGTCGCTTCGCACGTGCGAGTTCCGCTTCCTTCAATTTCAGTTGATTCGCTCTAATTCGAGCCCGCTTTTCGCTTGGCACGTGAACACTTTAATAGCATGAGTGCCCTTCATCCTCTTGGATGAGCGCATTCAAACTGGTAGATTGGTCGCGTGGCTCTCATAATTCAGAAGTATGGTGGAACTTCAGTGGCCGATGCCGACCGTATTCGGACGGTCGCCGATTACGTTGCCCGCTCCAAGCGAAGGGGCGACGATGTTGTTGTCGTGGTCTCGGCGATGGGAAAGACCACTGACGATCTGGTTCGACTCGCTGGAGATGTGAGTGCGACGATTCCTCCACGTGAGATGGATATGTTACTCACTGCTGGTGAGCGGATCTCAGTCTCTCTCCTCTGCATGGCGTTGGCTGATCTTGGCGTCGCCGCGGAATCGTTCACTGGTTCGCAGGCAGGTATCATCACAGACACCGACCATACCAAGGCCAAAATTGTTGAGATCAAGCCCGATCGTATCAAGAGTTGCCTTGCTGCCGGGGTCGTACCAGTGATTGCAGGCTTTCAAGGAGTGTCGACTGAACGCAACGTCACCACCCTCGGGCGAGGAGGATCCGACACCACAGCGGTAGCGATCGCCGCCAGCCTTGGTGCTACCGTTTGTGAGATATATACTGATGTCTCCGGCGTGTTTACTGCCGATCCACGTGTGGTTCCTAGCGCACGAAAGATTCCGCGAATCTCTTTTGATGAGATGCTCGAACTCTCCGCCTCCGGCGGACGTGTGCTTGCGCTGCGCTCGGTCGAGTTTGCCAGGAATTATGGAGTGACACTCCACGTACGTTCCAGCTTTACCTGGGAGCCAGGAACTTGGGTAGTTGAGGAGGAAGAGACGATGGAACAGGCAGTAGTAAGTGCGATTTCTCATGATGCCTCCGAGGTAAAGCTCACCCTTTTGAAGGTGCCTGATCGCCCCGGAGTGGCGGCACACATCTTTCGTGTGATCGCTGACGCCGGCGTGAATATTGATATGATTGTCCAGAACACCTCGATCGAGGGCCACACGGACATCTCTTTTACCGCCCCAAAACTGGACTTGGAACTAGCTCGCAGGGTCACCGAGGATGTGGCTAGGCAAGTTGGCGCGAGCGAGGTGATAAGCGATACGACAATTGGCCGAGTATCGCTCATTGGAGCAGGCATGAGGTCACACCCCGGAGTAACCGCAACTATGTTCGAGACCCTCGCAAACCACAACATCAATATCGAGATGATCTCAACATCGGCGATTCGGATCTCCTGCGTTATAAGAGTGGAGCAGCTTGAGACCGCGGTGCAGGCGTTGCACGAGGCATTCTCGCTATGAAGAGTGTTGGAACGCTAGCGGTAGTTGGGGCAACCGGTCAAGTTGGCGCTGTGATGCGCCATATCCTGCTGGAGCGCCAGCTGGCATTCGATCGGCTCCGGTTTTTCGCGTCACCGCGATCGGCAGGCACCTTTCTAGAGTTTGACGGACACCAGCTTGAGGTCGAGGACGTCGAGACGGCTGATCTTGCTGGCATCGACTACGCGTTGTTCTCGATTGGTGCTACCGCCTCGAAGATCTACGCTCCTCGTTTTGCTGAGGCAGGAGCCATTGTAATCGATAATTCATCGGCATATCGCATGCATCCCGACGTTCCTCTTGTGGTACCTGAAGTCAACCCTGGCGATGCCGCCCATCGAGCACTCGGAATTATTGCTAATCCAAACTGCACCACTATGATTGCGATGTCTCCTTTGGCCATCATAGATCGCCTCTTCGGGTTGAATCGAGTTGTCGCCGCTACCTACCAAGCTGCATCAGGGGCTGGAAGAGCTGGGGTAGCTGAATTGAGCGCCCAACTCGAGCGCCCGAATTTGGGCGCACTCACCTTCGATGGCGGCGCTGTTGATTTTGCGCCGCCAGTGAAGTTCCCTGCCGTGCTCGCCGGGAACGTAATCCCTCTCGCTGGAGAGCTCCACGATGGCGATACCTCAGAAGAGGAGAAGTTTGTTAATGAGTCGAGAAAGATTCTAGGACTGCCAGATCTGCGCGTTCATGCAACCTGTGTGAGGGTGCCGGTATTTACTGGACATAGTATTGCAATCGTGGCTGAGTGCCAAACACCCCCAGAGGTAGGTCGTCTGGTCGCAGAACTCGATCGGCATAAGGGTTGTCAGGTGGTTGACCTACCTACACCGATGGCTTCGACAGGAATCGACCCGGTCCTTGTTGGGCGGATTCGCCTTGATAGGTCATCGACCAACGGAGTCGCTTTCTTCGTCTCAGGCGATAACTTGCGCAAGGGAGCCGCGTTGAATGCAATCCAGATCCTAGAGATGTTGCTACAATAGACGGGACGCTTCAATTACAGCTGGCAAGCTTGCTGCCAACGTTGAATACGGTTGTATCCCGTTTCGGGAGTGTTCGTCTTAATATCATAATTGCCTAAAGAAGCTGGCTTTGGTTCGGTCGGTGCTTTCCGCCTGTGTGGTCGGGATGTGGATCCTCGCTCTAGTTGCAGCTGGAACCGAAGGATTCTTCGACGTTCGGGTTGGTGTCGGTGGTAGCGAGTGCTCGACATGACAATAACACACAATCATCATCACATGCTCAGCCTTGCGCGAGGTTGGGAGTGGTTGGATGTTCTCTGATTATGGCCCCTAGTCGCTCGGTCTCGATTGACTAGACCGTGATTAGGGTACCTCTGTAGATCACCATGGCTACAGCGAATAACATCGGTAAATTTCGATCGAACAGTAACAGTATCCGTACTATTTGCCGATGATTAGCTCAGAGCACTGGATGCTTGAGCAGAAGTTCGACATTGATTGAGATTCGGTTGGGATCATTGAGGCAGCAAGTGAGTTGTCTGAGCGGCGAGGTTTACCAACCTCTGTAGAAAGGATTCGTCGTGACCTATGCGGGTAAGCACAGCGATGAGATCAGCGTGCCCCTGGCTGTAGCTGCGCAGCAGTTGGTGTTGCCTATCTCGTGGGAGCGCATTACTCATGTTCTCCGAGCCGCAACTCCATCCGACATCGTGACTCTCGCATCGCTGCATCGGCATAAGCCCAATCTCGATGTCGTTCAGGATGAATGCGAAGTCTATTGGCGAGTTCCATATCGACTTGAGCCCTCGCTCTTTAGCGAGGTGAGTGAGTGCCTAGCGACGGCCATTGTTGGCACCCAGATTGAGACGTTGGATCAAGCAATGGCGTTGGTGAGTTGAGATGGAGGAGTGGATAGCCTATCTCGATGCCTATGAGCGACATCTCAACGTCGTCGCCGAGTCTCTTGCCAGCGGCAAAGTGGCGACTGAGAGCTTCAGCGAGAAACAGCCGAATGTTCGTCTCCCTGGGTTGTTACGAGGACGTTCCGAGGCGCTCGTGGCACGAACTCAGGAGTTAAGTGAGGAGCTCCGAACCCGAATGGATGCGTTTTCTACAGTGTTACGCTACTCGCGAATGAAGGATCCGGATCGCATAGTGTTGATCGATGTACTGGCATGAAATTTGCAGTACACAAAACACTCGGTACGTATAGCTCCTTCGCTATTGTCGTGTCCGAGGATCCATACGCAACCGAAGTCGACAGTATGAATATTGGCATAAGTTAGCTAATTGCACGCTTGTTACTGTCGGAGTGACCCACAAGACCATCACTTATAAGGGTGGTAACCGATCACCTGCCTCGCGTAATCGACGATGTATTAACTTCATGTATCGTAGGTGCGGATCGACGTTCACTGGACGACAGCCAAGAGAATACAGTGGCGTTGTGCAAAAGTTATTTAAGTGGCTGCGCTGGCGGACCGAAGCTACTCCTGCGAGCAGGGATCGCTCGGAAGTAGGCTATGGATAGCCTTACTTTGAAAGGGCGGTACCGTGGGTTCTACCTCGATTCAGGCTCTCCAGTTTGCTCTCGATGGACTAACGGCTCAACAGCATGCCATCGCCAACAACCTGGCTAATGTGAACACTCCTGGTTTTCAGGCCACCAACGTCTCCTTCCAATCATCGCTTTCTAATGCGCTTGCAAATGGGGGGACGGCGTCAGCAACACTGAGTCCATCGACCAATCCGGAGTCATTGGACGGTAACAATGTTTCAACTGGAAATCAGTTGGTAAGATTGCAAAATAATGCGCTCGCATACCAGGCAGTTTCTGATCAGCTGACAACTCAGTTCAAGATTCTTTCGGGCTCGATGGGAGGCCAGTTCTGATGTCTCTCTTCGGTGCTATCAATATTGCTGGTAGCGGTGTCAATGTCGAACAGGCTTGGCTCAACACGATCAGCTCAAACGTCGCAAATGCCAACGATGTTGCTGGTGTTAATCAACCTCAATATCAAGAACAAGAGGTTCTTGTGGCTCCAAAGCCGTCGGTCAATTCATCGGGTATACCTAATTTCACCAACTATGCACTTGGTGATGGAGTGCAGGTGAGCTCGATTGTTACCCCTAAACCAAATGGCGTGCTCGCCTATGATCCTAGCTCTACGTTGGCGAACAAGCAGGGACTTGTGAAGGAGCCTGGTATCAGCATGGGCACGCAGCTAGGCAATCTGGTGACTGCACAGTACGGATATGAGGCGAACGCCTCGGTCATCAGTCAGGCGAAGGCGGCCTATCTCTCCATTCTAGGGATCGTGAGCTGATGATCCCCGCAATTGGTGCCATTAGTTCGAGCCTTGGGGCGAATTTTCCTCCAATCGGTTCTACCGCCCCGAGCAGTGCGTCAGGGTCGAGTTCCTTTGGCAACATTCTCGGACATGCGATCGATTCATTGCAGGGAACCCAGGCGACTGCTGCGACTCAGGCGCAACAAGTAGCCGCTGGACAGGCGAACTTAAGCAATGCGATGGTCGCCTCTAACGAGTCGTTGCTCGCAACACAACTGGTGGTCGCTCTGCGCAACGGAGCGGTGAGTTCGCTTGGCCAAATCATGTCAACGCAGTTCTAAGCCGGCGTAGGTTACGAGTTTCATTCTGTTAGCCGAGTTTGGGTAGGGAGTAAGAATGGCGTCTACGGATGCGTTGTCAAACGTCACCAAGAGTTTGAAGAAGTTTGCAGATGGGTTTACCACCGGGCAGAAGGCTGTCGTCTTGGTTGGTATCGCGATTGTGGTAGCGATTGTCTTTGTGGTATCGTCGATGACCTCTAAGCCGACCTACGGCGTCTTGTTTACGAATCTGTCGGCATCCGATGCGGGTTCGATAACCACAAAGCTGGCCAGTGCGGGGGTGCCTTATCAGCTCGCAGATTCAGGTTCGGTGATTGAGGTGCCGCAGAACATGGTCGACCAGGAGCGTATTGCGATGGCGCAGGCAGGTCTGCCGGCCAACTCAACAGTCGGCCTCTCCTTGTTATCTAGCGTCGGCATCACCACTTCACAGATCACCCAGCAGGCAGACTATCAGGCAGCACTTCAGGGCCAGCTTGAGCAGACGATCGAGGCTATCAACGGGGTTCAGACGGCGCAAGTGAATCTAGCGTTGCCACCAACCGATGTCTTCGCGGTCGGTGGGAATCAGACACCGACGGCCTCGGTAATCGTGACTTTGAATAATGGAGTGACGCTGTCGTCGACTCAGGTTCAGGCGATCGTGCATCTGGTAGCCTCCGCAATCCCGAATATGAACGCCAAAGGGGTGACTGTAGTTGATCAAAACGGCGACGTGTTGGCGGCACCGGGACAGGGGATCACGGGTACAGGAAGCAGCTCAGCCACACAGGCCTACGACAACACGATGGAGGCATCATTGCAGTCGATGCTTGACTCGGTTCTCGGTCCCAATCAGGCCAACGTTCGAGTGTCTGCTACCCTTAACTACAACCAGGTGACGACGAAGTCACAACAGATTCCGACGATCAAGGGTAAGCCGCAGTCAGCGCTCACTCAGTCCAACACCCAGACTCAGACCTTCACCGGTAATGGCACGGTTGCAGGAGGGACTCTTGGTGCAGTGACGCCAGTCGCCGGGAATGGAACCAAGAGTAACTACAAGCAGAGTTCGGCGAATAACAGCTACGCAGTAGGTCAAGTCGACCAAACGACAGTGCAGGCACCGGGACAGGTGCAGCGTCTCTCGGTGGCGGTAGCAGTGAACTCGAAGCTCAAGGGTGGCTACTCGCTAGCCAAGATTAAGAATATGGTGGCCGCCGCCGCTGGGATTGTCGCCAAGCGTGGCGATACCCTTAGCGTTGTGGCCTTACCGTTCGCTACGCAAACGGCGGCACCCGCAGCCGCTACAAGTCCGTTCAGTTCAATCTTCTCAATCGGCAAGATCCTGTTGCTGGTGCTTGGCGTGGTTGGAGCGATACTGCTTATGGCACGATCATCGGCGCGTACAGAGATTGAACCACTCTTCCTCGATGCGGGCGCTCCGACTATGGCACTTGGGCCTGGTGACGAGACGCAATTGATGCCGGCGCTTTCGATGCCGACAGCGCAGCCAATTGTAGCTGATGATGTGCTTGACTATATCGACAAGCAACCAGATGATGTCGCAAAACTGCTGCGCATCTGGATGGGGTCCCGAGGCACTAGATGACCCAAGTCAAAGATCTCACAGGGATCCAGAAGTCGGCAGCTGTCTTGGTGCAACTCGGTACCGAGTTGGCGGCTCGCGTGTTGCGATCAATGAGCGAGACAGAGGCGGTGGCGCTCACTCTTGAGATCGCCAAACTGCCTAGTCTTGAGAAGGAGACCATTGCGGAGTTGATGGAGGAGTTTGTCGAGTCCGTCATCGCCGTCAAGACCGTTGGCCAGGGTGGAATGGATGCCGCACGCAGTATCCTTTCGGCCCGGTTGGGAAAGAACGAGGCCGACGAGGTGTTGGCACAGTTCTCTGGCCGATCGATCGAGAATCCACTATCCTTTCTGTCTCACGTCGAGTCTTTCCAGCTCGCCTCATTCTTGCAGGGCGAACACCCGCAGGCGGTCGCGCTCATCCTCTCTCACGTCAGCTCCACCATGGCCGCTGAGGTTATGGGAGCGATGCCCGATGAGATGAGGGCCGATGTCACCCGTCGCATCGCTCTGCTCAATCGGGTTGACCCTTCTATTGTCGAACAGACGGCTGTAATCTTGCAGCGCAAGCTCGCTGGCCTCACCAAGACAGGACCAGTGGCGATGCATAGCGGTCTTAACTCTGTCGTCGAGATTCTTAACAACATAGATCAGACGACAGAACGGCGTATCTTGTCTGACCTCGATGCGGTTGATCCAGAGTTGGCCGATCGTATCCGTGAACAAATGTTTGTCTTTGAAGATGTGTTGGCGTTGGACGATCGTACCTTGCAGCGCGTATTGCGCCAAGTAAGTCCAAAGGATCTGGCGGTAGCGCTAAAGGGCGTACCCCCATCCTCGGTGGCGAAGGTGATGCGCAATATCTCAGAGCGAGCCGCACTCGACCTCGAGGAGGAGATCGAGATCCTTGGCCCGGTTCGGCTCTCAACTGTTGAGGCTGCGCAGGCGACAATCGTACGTTCTGTACGCGAACTTGAAGCTTCGGGCGAGATTATGCTCATCCGTTCTGACGAGGAGTTGGTCGACTGATGGACTCGCGTTTCAATCCAAGTGACGTGATCCGACTCGATCTACCCTCGGTGGAGACCGTCTTGGAGGATATCGGTCTTGGCGGTGCGACCGCCTCTAGGTCTATGGCGGAGTGGCGTGAGGAGCTTGAAGCGGCTCACAGCGAAGGCTTTGCGGCCGGGATAGAGCATGCTAGAGCGATTCTTGATCGAGAGGTTAAAGAGGAACTCGAGCGTTCTCGCCAGAACAATGCACTACTCGACGCCGCGATTCGTGGACTCCACCAGGCGCGGGCGCAACAGTTGTCGCTGGAGC
This sequence comes from Ferrimicrobium acidiphilum DSM 19497, assembly GCF_000949255.1. Classification (NCBI taxonomy): domain Bacteria; kingdom Bacillati; phylum Actinomycetota; class Acidimicrobiia; order Acidimicrobiales; family Acidimicrobiaceae; genus Ferrimicrobium; species Ferrimicrobium acidiphilum. The sequence goes on from NZ_JXUW01000014.1 coordinate 40,559, forward strand.
TAGCTGACATCATTCGCTTCTCTATCGAACTGACGCAGCGAATTCTTCGTACCGAGGTCGCCCAGCCACTCGATCGTATTCGTCAAATCGTCGAAGAGACGGCGGAGTCGGCGGCGACACAGGAGACCTTCCTGGTCAGGGTGGCTGCTGAAAACCTTGATGAAGTGAACGCGGTACTGATCCCCAGACTGCTTGAGCAGGGTCTAGAGGCTGTAGCTATAGTTGGCGACGGGTTTGACTCTCACGATCTTGTCGTGGAGTCGGGCGCCCGAGTCTTTGATGCGCGTATCGCCACTGCCTTTGAGCGTGTCGTAAATGAGCTAGGTAGTTGGCATCATGATTCCTGACCTGATGCGAGAACGGTTGCTATCGGTGGTAGAGCCGACGCCACGCGGAAGAGTCTGTCGACTGGTAGGTATGCACCTAGAGGTCGAAGGAGTCGAGGCAGGGATCGGAGATGCCGTCGTTGTGGATCTTGGCGGCTCTAGAACGCTCATCGCTGAGGTCGTTGGACTCGACAATCAGCGGCTGATCTGTATGCCGTTCAAGGAGATGACCGGAGTACGCTACGGAAATCCCGCCTGGTCGTTGAAGCGACCACCGCTCTTCCCGGTTGGGCCATCCCTACTCGGCAGGGTGTTGGACTCCGAGGGGCGGCCGATCGACCAGCTTGGACCACTCTCCCCCGAAGATCTTGTGGTTATAGACGGCCGTGCTCCTTCGCCTATGGATCGTCGCTTGATCGAGGAGCAGCTGTCGCTCGGAATCAGGGTTATCGATACCCTAGTACCTTGCGGAATAGGGCAACGACTCGGCGTCTTTGCCGGTGCTGGAGTAGGCAAGTCCTCGCTGCTCTCGATGATGATCCGGGGTGCCGATGTCGACGTTATCGTTCTAGCACTGGTAGGAGAGCGTGGGCGAGAGGTGAAGGAGTTCCTCGAACACGATCTTGGTCCCGAAGGACTGGCGAAGGCCGCTATCGTCGTGGCAACCTCGGATGCACCGCCGCTGTTGCGTGTCCGTGCTGCTCTAGCGGCTACGAGGGTGGCGGAGTGGTTCCGTGACCAAGGAAAGAAGGTCCTGTTGGTGATGGACTCGCTAACCCGTCTTGGATTGGCACAGCGCGAGATCGGACTTTCAGCCGGCGAACCGCCGAGTGTACGCGGCTATCCACCATCGGTCTTCGCGCTGATGGCACGGCTCCTGGAGCGTGCCGGCACATCCAGCCTTGGCAGCATCACCGGAATCTACTCGGTGTTAGTTGACGGGGACGACCTTAACGACCCTATCGCTGACTCTGCCCGCTCGGTGCTTGATGGCCATATCGTCCTTAGTCGTTCGCAAGCACAGCGGGGGCTCTATCCAGCAGTATCGGTACTAGAGTCGATTTCACGTCTGGAAACTGCTATCCTCGACGAGTCGAAGCGAGCCTTGGCCCATGAGGCGAGGCGTCTCTATGCCGAGTTGGATCAGGTTCGCGATCTGATCGATCTCGGAGCTTATGTGGTGGGTTCGAACCCAAACGTCGATCGGGCTTTGGAGGTGGTGCCTCAACTAACGCAGCTCTTTGCCCAAGATATGATGGACCTGACTCCGGCTGAGACGACTTGGACACGGTTGGCGCATTCGCTTGGGATGGCGCGATGAATCTCACTGGTCGACGCCGAGCTCTGAGCTTACTTCTGCGAATGCAGGAGATTGAGCGTTGGGGCCATCTTCGTGAGCTGCAAGAGGCGGCTCAACTGCGAACCAACGAACTTCATGAGGTCGACAGCCATCTGGCGGTAGTCGAGGATCGCGAGCTTCTTGGTGCACTTGGCCCTGAACATCTCTCTATAGCTCATCAGCATGGCGAGCGCGCGCTCGCAGCGGCTCAGACCGTTGCTGTGCAGGAGCGTGTATTGCTTGGGATCGATGCCAAACGAAGGACACTCGAAGACCTTCGTGCGATCACGAACGCCGAGCTCGCCCGCATGAAGGACCGTCGTGAGCTTGTTGAGGTACTCGACTTCTTCGTGGCCCGACAGATATTCGACCGCCAGGAGAGGGGTGAACGATGAATAGCATTCCCGCGACTCTTCCAGTACTCACTGATCTATCGAACGCATTTGGCCAGCTGGCTAACCAGACGACCATACAGAGTGGACCGGGCGAGTTTCTGCAGACCCTCAACCAAGTGCAGTCGACTATCGGTTCGATACTTGATCCAACGGCGACGAGCGCCTCCAGCTCGGGCTCGGGCCAAGGCAGTTCGTCAGCTGCTGGACTCGCCAGTGGCAGTCTGCTCTCCAATACTGGTCTATCAACTACGGGATCGCTTGGCGGTGCATTGGCGAGCACGCCAGCACTGACTGCTTCGGCGGCGCTTACACCCACTCCTTCATCGAGTTCTGCTGCATCGCCGGTGACCCAGGCTGTCGCAAACGCCCTTAACGAGGTTGGGGTGCCCTACGTATGGGGTGGATCGTCACCGTCAACTGGATTTGACTGTTCGGGCTTGGTGCAGTGGGCCTATGGCCAGGCAGGCATTCAACTTCCGCGGGTGGCCGACCAGCAGGAGCAGATCGGCACCCAGGTATCTTCGCTGGCACAGGCACAACCTGGTGATCTCGTCTTCTATGGCAATCCTGCATATCACGTAGGCATCTATCTCGGCAACGGATATATGGTCGATGCGCCGAATACCGGACAGACAGTTCAGATTCAACCTGTAGGTAATCCAACGGAGATACGGAGTGTCGCGCCGGCAACAAGCACCGCCCAGATAAGCTCCCCGTCCAACCTTGCTCCTGTCTTTGCTGCGGCATCGCAGGCCTATAATCTGCCTGCTAACCTGCTCACTTCGGTAGCGACCGCTGAGTCTGGCATGAACCCGTCGGCGGTCTCGTCGGCAGGGGCAGAGGGAATCATGCAGATCATGCCACAGACGGCCGCATCACTTGGCGTGAATCCGATGAACCCTGTGCAGGCGATCTACGGAGCCGCTGAACTTCTTTCACAGAAACTGACGAAGTTCGGATCAGTGCCGCTCGCGCTTGCCGCCTACAACGCTGGCGATGGTGCAGTAGAGCAGTACGGAGGAATCCCCCCCTACACGCAGACGCAAAATTATGTAACAGAGGTCATGGGACTGATGGGAGGCAATAGTGTCACCGGTAGCTAATTCCACTGCTGCACCCTTAATTGAGGCTCTGCCTCAACAGGGTACTCAAGTCAAAGGCAAACATCGCACTCACAGCAGTGCTGCCGAGAATAGTGCTCAACCTAGCTTCGAGGAGGTGAAGGCCTCTCTTCCTCGCCATCCAGCCAACCAGCACGGCGGCAAAGGTCATAGACCGATAGATACCACCCTGCCTGTCGTGGTGTCGTCAAATACAGCCGGGGAGAGAGGGAGTGTTTCCGCAGCTGGCAAGCGCCACATACCGATAGATACCACCCTGCCTGTCGTGGTGTCGTCAAATACAGCCGGGGAGAGAGGGAGTGTTTCCGCAGCTGGCAAGCTCCACATACCGATAGACACCACTTTTAACAAGAGTCGAGCATCCATCGCTAGTGCCGCGCAGAACCAATCCGATACCGTCAGCGCTTCGGGGGCTGTCGCCTCGTCTCCGATCGTTAGCCATGGATCCATTCCTTCACCTATACCAGCTAGCAGCGAGGCTGGGCTGGCGGTGGTTGCGACCCCAGCTGGAGATGGAAAGGGTAGCACGGCGACGGCTAACGGCGCAACCGAGAACGCTATCAGTGTGAACGCTGCAGCTGCGAAGAGCTCGGTATCCGTGTCTAAGGCGTTGCAACTCGGGGCATCTGTCTCGGCCCAAGCTGGCGTTGGCGAACAGTCGGTTACCGGCCGGAGACCGTCTCCGGGATCAAATCTCACTGCCGAGGTGGCGTCGGCGCATCGCGGGTCAGTGCCAGCCAAGGTGACTAGTCCAAATGCCAGCTTTGAGACAGTGGTTAGTCGCAGTGGCACAGCACATGAAGCGCCTTCGGGCGGCAGCATTGCTCAGATAAACGCGACTAATTCTCTGCAACATCTCGATAATTTGCCATCTGTGTCGGCGCCTCTGACGGCTTCTGCAGGTGAGACAGTTGCCTCAGCCCCACTGGGTCAACTCGGTCCTATCGTGGCACAGGTTGTACGAGAAGGAAATCTTCCTAGGACTATCACGATCGCGTTAGAGCCGAAAGAGCTTGGTCAACTGCAACTACAGGTGACCTCTAATGGAGGCGAGATCCAGGTGCACATTCAGGTAGCTGATCCGCTCACTCGGGGGATGGTGAGCCAACAGCTAGCGGATCTGACCAGTACATTGCATCGTGATCTCGGATTCGGCGGCCAGCACGGAGGTTCGCAGCAAGAACCGCCACAACCCTCGGGGGGAGTAATTGATCTTGGTGCGGTGGCGACGATTGGCACACCAATTGGATCGCACACCACACCAGTTGCTCATTCGCTCATTGATGTTCGTCTCTAAGTACAAAAGGAAGGAAATCTTATGACCATGCCAATTAGTTCTGTAGCTGCGGGAGCGGCTGCAGCTTCCACAGGATCAACTAGTTCGTCTACGGCGCAGAACAACTCGATCGCCTCCTTGTCATCGAACGAGTTTCTTAAACTTTTGGTGACGGAGTTGACGAACCAGAATCCACTCTCGCCGATGAACCCAAGTTCCATGGTTCAACAGACCTCGAGTCTGTCTATGGTACAGCTCCTCGATAGTGTGAGCAACGAACTCTCATCGATTCGCTCTCAAGCGGGTGTCGTCAATGCGGCCAACCTGATAGGGCAGACCGTGAGCTACACCACTGCGAGTGGTAAACAGGGGAGTGGAGTGGTCTCCGGAGTCGCAATGGCGAATGGATCGCTCAACCTCAACATCAACGGATCGGCGATACCAAGTTCAGAGGTAACTGCCGTTGGCAAGACGATCGGAGGAGCCGGTAGCTGATCTGTATCCACCCCCGCTACGTCGTGCACATCGGTAACAAGAGCAGTCATCGATCAGAAACCGTATTTACCTAGACAACAATTGTTAGCCATCGATCTCCAAGGAGGAAACTATGACCAAGTCACTATCCGCAGCCATTACCGGCATCAACGCCGATCAGCAGTGGCTCGATAACATCGCCAACAACATCGCCAACTCGAACACCGTCGGCTACCAGTCGACCTCGATTCAATTTGCTGACCTGCTATATCAGCAGTCCCAAGGTGCAGGAGTTCCTGTGGTTGGCAACCAGGGTGGCACCAATCCGGTCGTGATGGGATCTGGCGTCAGAGTCGCCAGCAATAACACCAACTTCGGTCAGGGTACGATGCAACAGACTGGCGTCTCCACCGACCTAGCTATCTCAGGCAATGGTTTCTTGGTGGTTTCGCAGGGCGGACAAAACTTCTACACCAGAGACGGAGCACTGCAACTCGATGCCGCTGGCCAACTCGTGACCTCGACCGGTGCGATCGTACAAGGCTGGGCGCCTGGGGCCAATGGACAGATCAATCAGAACAGCCCATTGACAGGCATAACGATTCCACAGGGGCAGGTGGCGAGTCCAAAGGAGACCCAGAACATTACCCTTGGTGGAAACCTAGCCGCCGGTGCTACCAACCCGGTTACCGTCACGACTACAGCGTATGATTCTCTTGGCGATCCAATCCCGATTACCTTTACCTTCACTCCCTCGACGACTGCTAATACCTGGACTGTCTCGGCCACGGTTCCACCGGCACCAGGGTCTACTGCGACTGGGGCACAGGCATTGACTATAGGTGGAGCCAATTCGCAGACAGTTACCTTTGACCCGACGACTGGTCAGATCAAGGCTGTTAGTGGGTCAGAAACTGGAACCAACAACTTGTCTATTGGCGGCTTTGCGAATCCGGGGTATAAAAACCTCAATACCCCAACGATGAACCTCGACTTCCCAGCGGTTGGCTCGACTAACGCCGTCACCCAGTTTGCCGGGAGCTCATCATCGCTTGCGGTCACCAACCAGGATGGTGCCGCCTCGGGCGCCTTGACTGGGTTCAGCATCGGATCTAATGGGACCGTCCAGGGCACCTACGCCAACGGTACCAAGCAGGTGTTGGGTCAGATCGCAAGTGCGTTATTCACCAACCCCGAGGGTCTCGCCAAGCAGGGGAACCTCCTCTATCAGGCGACACTGAACTCAGGCGCGGCCCAGCTGGGAGCGGCAGGCGCTGGCGGTCGTGGCACATTTGTTGGTGGATCGGTCGAGGGGTCAAACGTCAATCTTGGCAACGAGTTGACCAACCTGGTGCTCGCGCAGACCGACTATCAGGCCAACACCAAGGTCGTCTCGACGACGGCTTCGGTGTTGCAGGCGTTGGTACAGAACGTTTAGTGAATTAGCACTCATTTGCTCTTGAGCTAGCCGCGGTTTGTGCCGATGCTAGCAAAAGCACATGGGAGGTGCACGATGATCGAGGTGACTCGGCTGTCAGGATCGACAGTTGTTCTGAATGCAGATTTGATCGAGAAGGTCGAAGCGACCCCGGATACGGTGGTCACGCTCACTACAGGAGCGTGTTTTGTCGTAACCGAGTCGGTGCCAGAGGTCGTCGCTAGCGTGATCGACTACAAGGCGAGAATCTTCAATCCAAAGCTTGGAAGCTCGGATAACCGATCGTTGATGGTGCTACAGGGAAGTGAGATGGAAAAAACATGGACGTTGCAACCCCGGTAGGGATCGTAGCCGCACTTATCGCCGTGATGGTGGCGATGGTTCTAGATGGTGGCAACCCGGCGGCGCTGATCGCGCCGTCGGCGATACTGCTGGTCATCGGAGGGACGGTAGCCGTCTCGCTCGCGGGCATTCGTTTTAAGGAGATCGGACGCATAACCGGTGCCTTAAAGTCTGCAATCATGGCGAAGTCGGTGACCGCTGAAGAGACGGTGGAGACCCTCGTCAAGTTCGCAGAGATGGCACGCAGGGAGGGTGTCCTGGCTCTGGAGACTGCGGCAAAGGATCTGACCGATCCGTTCCTGAGGGGCGGGATTCAGCTCATAATCGATGGCGTTGACGGCGAGAAGATCAGAGAGATCCTCGAGGCTGATATCGATGCCATGCGATCTCGACACAAAGCTGGTGCCAAGTTTTTCAAAGATATGGCAGGCTATGCGCCAACCCTTGGCATCCTCGGAACAGTGATGGGGTTGATCCATGTACTTGCCAACCTGTCATCGCCGAATACGCTCGGCCCTGCGATCTCGGCGGCCTTTACCGCCACACTCTGGGGGGTAATGACCGCCAACGTGATCTGGTTGCCGATCTCGAATAAACTAGCTCACCTTGCCGAACAGGAGCATATGGCAAAGCTGCTCATCGTCGATGGCGCCTTGGCGATCCAAAGTGGCTCCTCGCCGCGTCTGCTAGAACAACAGTTGATGACCTATCTTGCACCGGCGGATCGGGCTAGTGGCGAGAGTCAGAAACAAGCCAAAACCCAAGGCAAGGGCAAGGCGGCCTAAGCGATGGGAAGACGTGCCGAGGCGGAGGCGGAGGCGGAGAACTCCGAACGCTGGTTACTCACCTATGCTGATATGATTACCCTGCTTCTGGCCCTTTTTGTGGTCCTGTTTGCGATGAGTAGTATCTCTCAGAAGAAGTTCGATGAGTTCAAGACTGGGTTGCTCCAGACCTTCTCTCAGATGCAACTCCAGTCTGCGCTCAAGGGCGGAAGTGGACTCCTACAGCATCGTTCACTGATCACACATCCAGGAGTCACGCCTGGACCTCCACAGATCTCAATTCCTCAGACTGGAGCCGGCACGCCATCTAGTAGCTCGCAACAGAGCAGCCAGATAGCCGCAAAGATCAACGCGGCACTCAGTAAGGCTAATCTGTCATCGGATGTTCAGGTAGCGATCGAGAAACGAGGAGTGGTCGTTCGCCTTCTCTCAGATAAGGTCTTCTTCAACACTGACTCCGCCTCGCTAGGTTCGGTAGGCAGCCAAGTCGTCAACATCATCGGCAGCGTAGTCAAACCGTTGAGCAACGATATCGTTGTAGAGGGCTATACCGACTCCGCTCCGATCTATGGTGGTCCGTTTTCGTCTAACTTTGAGCTCTCAGCGGTACGTGCGGTCACTGTCTTGGAGCAGCTGATGCACAATGATGGTGTGAGTGCCAGTCGATTGTCTGCAACAGGCTTTGGGGCGACGCACCCAATCGTACCCAACTCGAATCCGACGAACATGGCCCTCAATCGAAGAGTTGACGTCGTGATTCTAAACACCCAGACCACAAATCGATTGTAAGGAGGCACCAACGATGGCGACCAGGACGGCACCGGCAGAGGCGACTACTACGGAGGAGCCGAAGAAAAAGGGGAAGAAGAAGCTTCTACTCATCATCGTACTGGTGGTGCTGCTAGCAGCGGCAGCCGCCTATTTTTTGCTGTTGAGGAAGCCAGCGAAAACTATCAAAGGCGCGAAGACAGCGGCGGAATTGACAAGCGTCTCCTATGCCATGCCGGCCATCACGACCAACTTAGATGATGGTCATATCGTACAGGCACAGATGCTTCTCGAACTAGCCCCAGGGGATACAAAGGCAGAGGTGATCAAGGATCTTCCACAACTGAATAATGCTGCCATATTGACCTTTGGAGGTATGGGATATAGCGAATTGCTCCCTACGGCTGGGAGAACACAGGCGGCAGTGAGCTTGACGAACGCCTTCAACGCGGTACTTCACACCGGAGCAAAGCCTTGGGACACTGTGCAGTCCATCCTCTTTGAGAGCTTCATCGTGCAATAGCCACGAAAGTTCTTCAGTTGGCCGTTCTACGGTCGATGAAGAACGCATGAGCGGGGAGACCACAGAGGAGCAGAAGCGGCGATCGGTACGACCGGTCGACTTTCGGCTGCCAAGAAGCTTCGAGCGTTCACACCTTCGTGGTGTGGAGTTGTTGTTGGAGAGTGCATCCAGGCCTAGTGCTACCTTGATGGGGGCTGCGCTTCGCCGCAACGTAAAAATTGAACTCGACACCATCGATCAGCTCTCGTGGGAGAGTCTGCTCTCCGAACTCACGGGGTCAGGGCTGGTCATCACCTTTGCGCTCCATCCATTGGCTTCGCGGGCGACGATCTTCTTGCCGGCGGAGGTAGCGTTGCGACTGATAGACCTGCGACTCGGAGGAGACGGCGAGTGGACTGAGGTGGATACGCGTGAGCTCACTGACCTCGAGCAGAACTTGGCCGCCAAACTGTTTGAGGATATGGTGACCCAGGTAGCTGCAGCCATATCGACACAGACTGCGGTCGTTGCAGACCGTATTCACACCGAGCCATCGCTTGAGTTCATCCAGGGAATACCGCTAGGCGAGATGTGTGTGTGGGCTAAGTTTCGTTTCTCGCTCGGCGACGACCGGTTGAGCGAGCTCTCTATGGTTCTGCCGTACTCGATGTTGCGTCCGGTGGTGGAGACGATCTCCTCACGTGCGGTAGTCATGCAGGAGAATGGAACCGACTTTCAAGCAGCGTTTGAACGAAGACTCCAGGAGGTGCCGGTTGTTGCTCGTGTGCGCTTGGAATCGACGACCATCTCTTCACAAGCCTTTCTCCGGCTCAAGCCGGGTGACGTGGTGGGGCTTGGACATCGGAAGAATCGTCCTATGTCGGTGGTGGTAGACCGGGTTGAACTCTACAAGGCGGTGCTCGGCCAATCTGGATCGCGCGTCGCGGCAATAATCGTGGGTGAGGAGGAGTAATGGCGGAGAATGACGTAGTAGAGACCGATCAAGTTGCGACGATCGACAATCTTGCAGTGTTGCGCAATGTTGAGATGGAGCTCACCGTTGAGCTTGGGAGGGCGAGGATGCCGGTAAAGGCGCTGCTCAATCTCACAAGTGGAGACGTAATAGAACTCGATCGAGCCGCTAACGCTCCTGTCGATGTTCTGGTGAACGGCACTCTAGTTGCTCACGGGGAGGTCGTGGTCGTAGATGATGAATTCGGAGTGCGTATCGTTGAGGTCGTCAACTCAGAGGAGGTCGACAACTTGAGGGCTGGGCGCTGATGGGGTCGATTATCACCGGGCTTCTAGCGTTTGCCGGCGTCATTGGGCTGATCGTTGCGATGGGCAAGGTCGCCAAGCGGCGACGTATCGGCCATGTGGGTACCGATCGCGGCCATGGGCCACTGAAGGTGACTCAACGAGTCGCGCTTGGTCAAAAGGCAAACATCTTTGTACTCGATGCAGGGGAGAAGCGCCTGCTAATCGGGGTCTCCGGAACCCAACTCCAGCTTCTTGGCGAGCTTGGTACTGAGCTCGTTCCCGACGAACCAGTCGAGGTTTTGGATCTCTCAATGACTGAGGATCCAGAGCGCGAGCTGCTGGCGACGTGGGGTAGGACGAATGGTGATATCTGGCATGGACGACAGAAGGAGAGCGTGGTAGCTGGCGTACGTCGGCTACTCGGTGGACAGCAGAGCTAGCGCATGGCCCCCACTCTCGCAGGGACAGCGCTTCTAGCTGCCGTTGGCCCAGCAACCAAGTTGCCGAGCCTCAACATAAGTCTGCATGGTTCTTCGGGACCGAGCGAATCACTTATCATCATCCTGGTCCTGACACTTCTTTCTGTCGCGCCGTCGCTCCTCATCCTGCTGACCGGGTTTGTCCAGATCGTGGTGGTACTTTCAATCACTCGCAACGCCCTTGGACTTCAAGCGACACCTCCAAATCAGGTTTTAGCCGGCCTAGCATTATTTTTGGCGATCTTTATCATGGCGCCGACTATTAAAACGGTCGATCATGTCGCGATCCAACCCTATCTTCATGGACAGATCAACGCGGTTCAGGCCTATGATAAGGCGCAGACTCCGATCAAAGAGTGGATGCTATCGAATACAAGAACCCAGGAGCTCGCGCTCTTCGCGCAGGTGAATCACCAGGGGACTGTCGCTCCAACCAAGGTTGGCATGGATGCAGTGATTCCTGCGTTCTTGCTCTCGGAGCTTCATTCAGCCTTCATCATTGGGTTTATCATCTTTCTGCCGTTCCTGGTTATCGATTTGGTAGTCTCCTCGATCTTGATGAGCTTAGGGATGATGATGCTGCCGCCGACGCTGGTTTCACTGCCTTTCAAACTGCTGCTGTTTGTGATGGTAAACGGCTGGACTCTAGTGGTACACGCGCTGCTGGTGAGCATGAAATGAGTAGTAAATGAACGACGGACCGGTTCTCCAAATCGCTGGACAGACACTGTATTTAGCTGCAAAGCTGGCAGGGCCAGTGCTCGCGGGGGCTCTGGCGATCGGCCTAGTCGTTGCCTTTATCCAGACGCTGACCCAGATTCAAGAGGCGACGTTGAGTTTCCTGCCGAAACTGGTCGTGATAGCGTTGATTATCTTTCTGGCTGGCCATTGGATGCTCTCAGAACTTGATGGATTCACCATCCAGCTGTATCGCGAGATTCCCTCCCTGGTGAGTTCGCTTTGAGATGGCGGAGACCGTAGTAAGCAGGCACAGATGCAGATAGCCTTTGATGCTCACTGGCTGATCGGGTATCTGTTAGCATTTAGCCGCTCGATGGGTTTTATCCTGGTGGCTTTTCCTTTTGCGATGCCGGTGGTCCCTATCACCGCTAGAGCGGCGATAGGGGTGGCTTTTGGTCTTGGTACTGAATCAGCCTTAGTGCACGCGATCGTCTTGCCAACAACGACTGGAGGGTTGATTGGAGTAGCCACCGAGCAACTCCTAATCGGGGCTGCTCTCGGCTTCTTTGCCATGCTCTTCGTGTCTCTCGGAGAGTCGGCCGGCGGATTGGTGGGCTTGTTCGGCGGGTTCTCCACTCCTCCGGCGCTCGACCCGTTATCACTCAATGAGGTCCCGGTGACCGGCGAGTTCTACAACCTGATGTGGATCGTGTTGTTCTTCGTCTCAGGCGCTGATGTCGTGGTTATACATGGTTATTTTGCGAGTTTTGCTACTCCAAACCTCTTCCACCTCTCCTTCACCTTAGGGATTCTCGTGAAGTCGGTCACGATCCTCTTCGTCTCCTCGCTGGAGGTCGCCTCCCCGATTCTTGCCGTTATGTTCTTCTCGCAGATCGTGGTCGGCATCCTTACAAAGGTGGCCCCTCAGCTCTATGCGTTGACGTTCATCTTTCCGCTCCAGATTCTGCTCTCCTTCATCATGATGCTGGTTGCAGTTCCGCTTCTACCTCATCTCTTTGATGCCTCGATCCGCGATCTGCTCGCCGCTGAACGGGATCTGCTGGGAGGATAGATGCCAAAGAACGAAGGTACCGAACAGGCCACCGCTCACAAGCTTGAAAAAGCAAGAAAAGAGGGGACGGTAGCAAGATCTGCCGAGTTGGCGACGTGGCTGGTGATCCTTGCATTTTCACTGGCGGCTCCGCTTGTATTTCATACGGTGGAGTCAAAGATCGTTGCCTTTGGCCATCTGGCTTTAGGCGGAGGTGCAGCGCTATCGAGCACCACCGCCCTCCGTCGACTGGAGTCTGGACTTGAGACGGTCGGAGAGCTTGCCCTCCTTGTTGCCGCACCAGTCGCAGTCTTTGTGGTGCTTATCAACGTCGCCCAAGTGGGGATTCGCTTTGTTCCCAAGAAATTGCGGCTGGACTTCACCCACTTCTCTCCAAGGAAGAACCTTTCTAGGATCTTCTCAACTTCACCAGCCGTTGAGGCGGCAAAGTCATTGGTGAAGTTGTTGATAGTTGTGTTGGTCTCGGCGCTCCTGTTGTTGGGAGGCATCGACTCTCTGACGTCAGCTTCGATCTCGCCGATCGCTGTCGCCTCTCAAGTCGCCTCTATGAGTATTGAATTGGTTCGCCTCACTGGCGTGCTCGGACTCGCTATTGCGCTGATCGACTTTGCTAGGTCACGAACTCAGGTACGTAAGCAGTTGATGATGACCCGGCAAGAGGTAAAGGATGAGACGAAGCAGTACGAGGGTGATATGCAGACCAAGGGTCGCCGTCGCAGGATGGCGAGAGAGCTTTCGCGGCGGAGGATGATCGCTAACGTCGCTTTGGCCGATGTTGTGGTTGCTAACCCTATGCACGTAGCGGTCGCTTTAAAGTACGAGCCGACGACCCAGCGGGCTCCGATTGTGTTGGCCAAGGGTTCCGAATATATAGCGGTTACGATTCGAGAGCGAGCTCGTGTTGCTGGCGTTCCGATCGTAATCGACCCACCGCTGGCTCGCGCACTTAACATTGCAGTGCCGGTCGGAGAGCCGATTCCTGGCTCATTGTTCTTAGTGGTCGCCCGTCTATTGGCCTTTGTCTATCAGCTTTCAACCACAGCGCGCTATTACGACTCGAGTCATCAGTCGAATTTGGAGGAGATTCCAGAGGAGATTCTTGAGCAAGTGCTGAGTGAACTTGCGACCTAAGGGTATCAGCCCAGTTTCTAATTAAAGGTCGGCCATTTCGGTGACGAAGCGTTGAGTACACGGATGATCCATGTTCTCAAGGATGACCAAGGTTCTAGAGGGAGGACCATGGAGAGTGCCCGTATGCGCCGTTTGGCGTTAGCGGTACCCATCGGCATAGCCGTGATAGTTGTGATGCTGGTCGTCCCAATTCCCTCGCAACTGCTTGACATTCTCATCACTGCAAACATCACCTTTGCGTTGGTGGTGCTCGGTGTCTCGCTCCGGGTTACCGATCCGTTAGAGTTCGCAGCATTCCCTTCAGTTCTCTTGATTGCGACGATGTTCAGGCTCGCACTGAACGTCTCGGCGACACGTCTGGTGTTGCTCCATGCCTTTGCCGGTTCAGTCATAGAGAGCTTTGGACACTTCGTTGTCGGCGGCTCGGTGGTCGTTGGACTGGTGGTATTTGCGATTCTTTTCATCATTCAGTTTGTGGTTATTACCAGTGGTGCAGGACGTGTAGCTGAGGTTGGCGCTCGTTTCACGTTGGACGCAATGCCAGGCAAACAGATGGCGATTGATGCGGATCTAAATGCAGGTCATATCGATGAGGCTGAAGCACGGCGTCGTCGGTCGCGGATCTCGAAAGAGGCCGACTTCTACGGCGCGATGGATGGTGCCTCTAAGTTCATTAAGGGTGATGCGATTGCAGCTGCTGTGATTACAGTGATCAACCTGATAGGAGGGTTTATCGTTGGGGTGGTGCAACATCACCTTTCGGTTACCCAATCGATCGATACCTATTCGCTGCTCTCCGTCGGTGACGGTCTCGTCAGTCAGATCCCCGCGCTTCTCCTATCTATTGCCACAGGTTTGGTCGTTACCAGAACCTCGAATGACGCCGACTTCGGTCTTGATCTTTTGCAACAACTCCTGAGGCAATCGGTGGCTCTGCAGATCGCTGGAGGCATAATTGGTACACTTGGGCTGTTGCCTGGTCTGCCGAAACTTCCATTTCTGCTCGTAGGTGGGGTGGTCTTCTTTATCGGCTGGAGAGTCTCCAAGAAACCTGAACAACCGCAAGAGACCGCAGACGAACTGACCCAAGTCGCGGCACCTGAGACTGCACAGGACGTGGTGGGCGTGGAGATCCTGGAGCTGGAACTGGGATTTGAGCTGCTGGACGTCGTGGATCCCACTAAAGGGGGTGATCTTCTCGAGCGTGTGAAGGGATTGCGACGGAAGTTGGCTGGTGAACTCGGCTTTGTGCTGCCCCCAGTTCGCACTCATGACAATCTTGATATAGGTCCCACCGAGTACGTAATCAAGATAGCCGAGACCGAGTTCAGCAGGGGCAAGGTTCCCAGAGATCGGGTGCTCGCTATCGGTGATAATCTTGATGCTTTGCCAGGAGAAGAGACTATTGATCCGGTCTTTGGGCTCCGAGCTCGATGGATACCACCAGATTGCAAAACGCAAGCTCAGGTGCTCGGCGCAACTGTGGTCGACCGCTCATCGGTAATCGTCACCCACCTCTCTGAAGTGGTTCAGCACAACGCCGGTTCCTTACTTACGCGTCAACAGACCAAGGAGATGCTCGATGCCTTGAAGCGGGTCGCTCCCGTGGTAGTGGACGAACTCAATTCAGCACAGGTGGCCATGGGCGATATCCAGCGGGTGCTGCGAGAGCTGCTAGACGAACGGGTGCCCGTGAGAAATCTCCCTGCCATTGTGGAGGCGATTGTCGATAGATACCGAACCTCCAAGGAGTCTGATGCTCTGCTTGATGCGGCGCGCGAGGCTCTCGGTGGGGCGATCTCGTCCACCTTTGCACAGGACGGAATGTTGGCGGTGGTCTACCTCTCTTCGCAGATCGAGATGCGCTTCGCCGAGAGCCTGGTCACGGTCGATGGTCGTCGAGTCTTGGGCATAGGTATGGAAGAGATCGTTCATCTTCGTGAGGAGATCCGGGCTGCGAAGTTGCGAGCCGAGATCGAGGGGCATGAGCCGGTTCTCGTCTGTATGCCAGCGATCCGCAGAGCTCTCTTCCAAACGTTGCGAGCAGGAGATACGTCGATACCAGTGTTAGCCGTGAGGGAACTTGCACCTTCACTCAAATTGATTCAGATAGGAGTAATTGGCGATGTCCAACCAGCTACGGTTTAATGGAAAATCTATCGAAGAGGCGCTTGCGAAGGCGCGTGCTGCGCTTGGTGAAGGTGTGCGCCTTGTCGCTGCAGAGCGAGTGAGCAAACCAGGCTTCGTCGGGAAGCGTGTGAGTTTTACGGTGGTGGTCGAACCGCCAACCACGCCCATCTCTGCGCCAGGCTTCGCGGCGGCTCTACGCAATGTACTTGTTAACGCGGGTCCACGGCCATCGGGGCCTGCGGATGCAGATGAGTATGACTACAGAAGTGTGCGCGATGAGCTGGCAAAGAGTTATGGGTCAACATCCGCAGGCTCCTCAGATGCTGCGCCCACTAACGTAACTCCACCAATGGCTACACCGAAGGTGTTTCGGCGCGATGGCAAGGTTACCAAGATGACTAATGTAGTCGCACCAAACTGGTCGACGTTGGCGGGTGCCACACCTGGAGTCAAGCCCGACGAAGTCACTAGCAGGGGAACGCCTCCCGGTAAGGTCGCTGCCGTCTATCGAGACGACGAAGGGACCGTGCAAATAACATCTGATACCAGAGAGACAGATGTGCTCGCCGATGCATCGACTAGCTCCGATCTGAGTGAGGCAGAGCTCGTAGAAGCGGCACGCCGAGCCATCAGAGGTGAATCAAGCCCCGGAGCGTTCCTTGTGGATCGAATCGATGCCATGGTGGTAGATCTGTCTGGGGATGCACCCGTTGTTGACTTGAGAGTGCGCAGCTTTGAGGCCGAAACGGCCGTACTCGCAGCGACGACTCGACTGGTAGCTGTGGTAGTCCCTTCTGCATCCGATCCAATTGGGCGTTTCACGCAGATCTGCGAGGAGCTCGGGGTTGTGCCCGAGCATCGCTTTATTCTTGCTCGACGTCGACGCGAAATACCTGCAGCGATGTTGAGTTCAACGAACTCGGTGGCACGTTCAGTTATGGAGAGCGCGGATGCGGATGGGCTTACAGCAGTGCTGGTCGACGCCGGACAGCTACGTTTGCTGCGAGGGTCGTTCTTGGATTCGCTGATGGCGGTGGTGGTTGCCATCGAAGGTAACGAGACTGTGATCCGACTAGAGCGTGAGATGAGCCCATGTGGGGAGATCGATGCACTTTGGTATGAGGGTGAGGACTTGGTCGCAGCGAAGCTGGGTATCGCTCGACTCAGGTCATTAGCGAGCGGGTCTGATCGGTGAAGGTGCCGTGGCGGGTTCGCTTGACGCTCGTCGGTGCCTTCATCGCTACCTATACGAGTCTTCGCAATGTGCTGGAGGGCTATAACGGCTGGTCTATCTACTTAGAGCACCTGTTAATTGCGTTGCTTGTGGTCTACGTCGGCCTGTCGATAGTTGCCACGGTGACGGCGTGGTACAACCTTCAGAACTTAGCGGAGCGAAGACGACGATCGAATGAACTTCCCTAAGAGGGCGGTCAATCATCGAGTGGAGGTTGGCCGAGAGCCTCGTCGTCGCGAAAGACGGCAGCCGGCAGCTCTCCAATAAATGGTTGCTGGGACAGATTGGTGATCCTCTGCCAGCGGCGCCAAAGAGCTACTAGGAATTGACGGTTTGCGAAAGTTTTATCGTTTCTACCATGGCCGGTCATCCTTATAGGTTACAATTTCTTGCAATCATGGATGGCAATTGACAGAGAATGTCAGGGACAGCATGATCAAGGACTGGATGTCTTGGTCAATAAAGCAGAAGGGTGGGGGAGTTGGCTGAGGTAGAGGTCCAACAACAGGGCGCGACGATGATTATTACCATTAATCGCCCTGAACAAATGAACTGTGTTAACGACAAGGTGGCAGAGGGAATTACCGAGGCACTCCAGGATGCGGAGGCTGATTCGGCGGTGCGCAGTGTGATCCTCACCGGTGCAGGCGATCGCGCGTTTTGTACAGGGATGGATCTCAAGTTCGCAGCCACCCACGGTAGTAGTAGCGTCATTATTCCTGGTCGTGGCTTCGCCGGCGTGGGCGG
Source organism: Ferrimicrobium acidiphilum DSM 19497 (assembly GCF_000949255.1). Lineage (NCBI taxonomy): Bacteria > Bacillati > Actinomycetota > Acidimicrobiia > Acidimicrobiales > Acidimicrobiaceae > Ferrimicrobium > Ferrimicrobium acidiphilum. The sequence goes on from NZ_JXUW01000014.1 coordinate 58,059, forward strand.
ATATGATTTCCCAAAGCCGCTGATAGCCGCGGTTAATGGCTATGCAGTAGCCGGTGGGCTTGAGATAGTCCTTAATTGTGATCTCATAGTCGCGACCGAAGACGCACGCTTTGGCCTACCTGAAGCTAAGCGAGGGCTGTTAGCCACTGGCGGTGGGCTGGTTCGGTTGAGCGAATTAGTCGGTCGTAGCGTTGCGATGGAGCTAGCGCTAACTAGTGAACCGATATGGGCCGATCGAGCCATGGAACTCGGGATGATCAATAGAGTGGTTCCTCGCGAGCGCTTGCTTGCTGAGGCGCTCAGCTTTGCAGACAAGATTGCTGCATCAGGGCCACAAGCGATTCTCAATAGCAAGCGGCTCCTACGAGGCTCCTACGCCCGTGCGACTGAGAGGATTTGGCAGCTCAACTCCGAACTCGCTATCGTGACGATGGAGTCGAGCGAGGCAGCTGAGGGGATGGCGGCCTTCATCGAACGGCGCGAGCCCAGGTGGCAGCGTATGGAGGACGAGTCACTCTCCTGACGCACCTCGTCCTATCTCAAGGACTCTTGTTGCGGTGATTTTGCTGGAGAGTTCATTCGCTGTAATGTGCCAGAGTACTGGTATTTGCTTTGCGGCACTAGACCAGGGCATCTCGAGCAAGCTGGTGGAAGTTGGCGACTGCCTGGGCTAGGTGATCGCGGTGAGCCATCAGTCCAGAGCCGGAGACGAGAATCTCTGCTCCGTTCATGACGCACCCTGCGAGTGTCTCCTCGGAGATGCCGCCGTCCACCTCAATCTTGGTGTTCGGATTGGTTGCCTCGCGGAGGGCGACTGCCGCCATGATCTTGGCGTCCATCGCCTCGATATAATGTTGCCCACCGAAGCCTGGATTCACACTCATGATCATTAGTACGTCGACCTGGTCCATGACGTACTCGACGGAGGTGAGTGGTGTTGCTGGGTTTAGTGCGACTCCAGCACGCACTCCTAAAGATTTGATCAGACTCAGGGTTCTATGGAGGTGGCGGGTAGCTTCGGCATGGACCGTGATTAACTCACAACCAGCATCCACGAACTCTCTAACGTAGCGTTCTGGGTCGACGATCATAAGGTGTACCTCGTAGGGGAGAGAGCTATAACGGCGACAGCTTGCGATGACGGGTGCCCCGATAGTGATGTTCGGTACGAAAAGCCCATCCATGACGTCCCAGTGAATCCGATCGACTCCGGCCCTCTCGAGCGCGGCTAACTCCTCGCCGAGGCGTCCAAAGTCACATGGTAGGACGGAGGGGGCGAGTTCGATTACTCTTTCATCCGCCGGTGCTCTCATTGTCTCAGATCTCCTTCCGCTGGACTGTTGCAAGGCGTAGTGCCTGTTCGTATTGATCCTCATGTGGTCAGACTTTCTGAAACCAGAGGGTCGCTTCCCAACTTGTCGAAGAGTGGCTACGACCTTCGAATGGCAAGGCTCGAACTTCGTCTAGCTTGGCCAACTGCTTGCTCTGTACGCATCGCTAGTTGTCCACATGCTGCATCGATGGTCTGACCTCGCGTGGAACGCACGGTGCACCGCACTTCGTTGGCTTGAAGACCTCGTTGAAAGGCGAGCACTCGCTCTCGAGTGCTTCCTCGAACTAGGTAGCCGGGCGTGGGGTTGAGTGGAATGAGATTCACATGAGCCCTGAGACGGCGTGCGATCGCGCTGAGTTCGTCAAGAGCATCCGGTGTGTCGTTGAAGCCGTCGATCATCGCCCACTCCAGACTGACTAAGCGAGAGGTGGCTGCGGTCCATCGCTCACAACTAGCAACAATCTGCTCAATCGCATAGCGCCGGTTCAGCGGGATGATCTCTGAACGGTCGTGATCATTGGCCGCATGCAGTGAGACAGCAAGTGTGAGCGCGAGACCCTCTTTGGCCAGACGTTCAATACCGGGAACGACTCCAACGGTCGAAATAGTGATCCGGCGTGGCGAGATTCCGAAGCGTTCAACGATGATACGGATCGCAGCCACCACCGCCCGATAGTTAGCAAGTGGCTCTCCCATCCCCATGAGAACGATGTTGGAGAGTCGGCGTGGAAGCGCAGCCTGCTTGGCTCGATAGACCTGCTCAATGATCTCCGCGGTCGTGAGTTGACGCCCAAAACCTCCTTGGCCAGTCGCGCAGAAACTACAGGCCATAGCGCAGCCAGCCTGTGTTGAAATGCAGACGGTCGCTCGCCGAGGGTACTCCATGAGCACGGTTTCGATTCGATGCCCTCCATCGATCTCATAGAGCCATTTGCGTGTGGTCATGTCATCGCTCAAGGTCACGCTGAGCTCGTTCAGGCCGAGAGGATAGTCGGTATCGAGTTGGGCACGCAACCGAAGGGGGAGGTTGGTGATCGCTGAGACCGGCAGAGCCTTCTGGAATAGCCCCTCGAAGAGCTGGTCGGCCCGATAGCGTGCGCCAAGGACCTCCTCAGCTACTGCATGGTCGAGGTCGAAGAGTGAAGGCACATCCATAAGGCTAGTCAGTGGGAACGACCTTTAACGTGATCGCGGAGGGTGACTCAAAGGTTCTTGATCATCCTCTATTGTTTCGTCGTTGATAGTTAACCCGCCTGGACCTTATTGGCAAAGCTGGCATCGATATAGGCTGAGCTACTCAGTGGGTGGTGATAATCTACGAGGCCATTAGCCAGATAGACCTGTTGCATTGCACTCAAAGTCGAGGTTGGCGGCGCTAGGTTTGGGGCGTAGATGCTTGGCGGCTCCGACTTGAGTATGCTGATGGATTCGCCGGTTGCCTTTGCAATGATAGCAAGATTGGCAGAGCTCGTCTGGGCAGATCCTTGCAGGTCTTGAGCGCCTTTGGCTAGAGCATCAAAAAAGTGTTGAGCTGCCGGCGTTTTGGCAAAGGAACCACCGTAGATGACTCCAACCACGGCAGCGTTGACTGGCGCTGGCGAGACAAGAGTTCCATCCTTTGCGGCCAAAATCGCGGAGAGGAATGGGGCTGATGGATATGCTGCGGCGACGGAATGGTTGGCGAGCGCTGACTGCATCTCCGGGAACCCGAGGTTGACTACGTTCACATCAGCAAGCGTCAAGTGGTAAGGCTTTAACGCCTCTGCGAGCAGGTAGCCGCCTGCCGCACCAGAGCCGCCGTCAATAGCAATTTTGGCTCCGCGTAGGTCCGAGGCGGTCAACGTCTTGCCTTTGGGGATGACTCCGTTGGCGACTACAAGACCATTGGCTGCTGCACCTGCGGCTTCAGCCGCCATTGAGCCGACGACCTTGAAGTTCAAGCCTTGCTTAATTGCGTCAAACATACCCGCCGAGAACCCACCAAGGACAACTTGGACGCGATTGGTAGCTGCGAGGGCGGTAGCACTCTGGCCAGATGAGACTACCGTCAGGTGGACGTTGATGTGTTCTTTGGCGAAATAGCCCTTTGCCATGGCGATATAGAGCGGGTCAAATAGCGGAATGGGCACATATGCGACGGTTACGTTGGTCGTAACCGGGCTGGCAGTAGTGCTAGTGCTTGTGCTGGAGCTCGTGCTCCCACAGGCGGCGAGCACCCCTGACGCCCCAAGGGCGATTAATGCTGTAGTTAACCGATGTGTTCGACGCATTGGATCCGATCCTTCTTGCTGTTTATTGAGGGTCTGCGAAGGTGCCGGATTGGCTCGCAGCGCTCGTTTTGGCGATTGTTTCAGGGGAGTATAGCAACCAACTGACCTGCTGGCTGCTTATTGAACACCGTCGTTAAAGCGATTGTCGCTAGTCGTGGGAGCTGCGCCTAGACCAGGGCATGACCTTGCGTGCTATAAGTTCAATAATGCCGGTCAATACGACTCCAACGAGTGCGATGGTTATGAGTCCTACGTACATCTGGTTGGGTTCGAAGAGCTGCCAGGAATTCCAAACGAGGTATCCGAGTCCGCTGTTAGCGGCTACGAATTCAGTGGCGGTAACTACCACAAGTGCCAACGCTGCAGCTACTCGGAGACCGGTGAAGACGGCAGGAAGACTTCCAGGGATGAGTACATGCCAGAACAGTCGTCTCCCCTTGGCGCCATAAGCTCGCCCGGCCTCCAGCAGTTGCGGATCGATGGAACGCACGCCAGCCATGGCGTTGATCTCGAGTACAAAGAAGGAGACGGCAGCTACCGTCAAGATCTTTGGAGTCTCGCCAATCCCGAAAATAACAAGGAGTAGTGGCAGTACGGCGATCTGAGGCACGGCATATAAGGCGGCAAAAAGTGGTGAAAAGGCAGCTCGCAAAGTGCGAAATATGCCTAGTACTATTCCGACAACGATACCCAGAGCGCCTCCGGTGACGAAGCCGACGATCAGACGGAGAGAGGTGATGCCGAGATCATGTGTAAGGACGCCATTTTTAACAAGCGTGATCGCGGTGGAAAAAATGGTGCTTGGTGGCGTGAAGATCTTGGCGTCGATGAGGTTGGTAGAGCTGGCGAGCTGCCATAGAAGGAGGAGTGCGATCGGCGTTGCGACCCCTAGAGCGAGATCGCGATGTCGGAGCCGCCTGCTCCGTAGCGCGCTCCGATCAAGTTCTTGGTTGATGGGGTTGTTTGGGATAGAGATGGTCAACGAGACTCCATTGACGCCATCACCTCGTCATGAAGGTCATTGAGTATCGCATCTTTGAGGGCGACAAAACGTGGATCAGTCATGTTGTGCAAGCTACGCGGTCGCTCTAGTGGGACGTCGAGATTTGCCTTGATCCGCCCTGGCCGCCGACTCATCACTGAGACTCGGTCGCCGAGAAGGATGGCTTCGTCGATGGAGTGTGTAACTAGGAGCACTGTCTTGCGAGTCTCCTCCCATAGCCGGAGTAGATCCTCCTGGATGAGGAGTCTGGTCTGTTCATCGAGTGCTCCCATCGGCTCGTCCATGAGAAGTATGTCGGGTTCAGTGACAAAAGCTCGAGCTATGGAGAGGCGTTGGCGCATTCCGCCCGAGAGCGCATTCGGGAATGCTTTTTCGAATCCCGCAAGGCCAACCCGCTCAATCCAGATTTGAGAGCGTTGTTTCCGCTCCTCTGGTTCGACTCCAGCCATCTTGAGTCCAAAGGCGACGTTGTCAAGCACGGTTAGCCACGGGAAGAGCGCATGATCCTGAAAGACAAAGGAGATTCGAGCTGATCCAGCGTGTTCGACCGACCCTTGGCTCGGAGTTTCGATGCCACCGATGATCCTCAAGAGCGTCGACTTCCCACAACCCGATGGGCCGATAAGCGATGTGAAAGAGCCCCTTGCCAGGGAAAGGTTAACCTCCTCGAGGGCGAGCACCCCACGTCCATTGGTGGTAAATACCTTGGTAACCGCGCTGGCACGTATGAGCCAATCGTCTTCCGCCACGCATCTATCCTCTCCGAAAGATTGTGATGCAGCCTAGCGACCGCCCCTGCTGTCTAGCACCACTTATGTTTTGGTCCAATCTGCTCCACCAGAGGGCTTCTCGATTGGGTGTGGGTCGGTGTCTGTCACTTCGTCTCCATATCCACGTTGCTGGGCTGGCGAAGGTGACCATGCCTGACATGACACACCTACGAGTGGCCATTTCTATGGGCGTAGGCTGTATGGGCATAGATACGACGAATTTGCCTCGTGACGCCCGAGCTATCCCTTATTGCGGTCGTGATCACGTTGTTGGCTGTACATGCCCTTCGCTCGTTCGAACTCATCGCCGACAGATATGCGTTGACCGACTCCGATTAGTTTCCCTCCAAAGAGGGTCCTGGCTATACTGAGGGCTAGAGCGTCACGTGCGTCGAGGCGGGAGATGGTCAAATCATGCTGATCACGTTGGAAGATAGATTGCTAGACATCTCCTCTCATCTGCCAAAGCTTCCTGATAGAGTCGTCGGTCGTCTTACGAAGTCGGCGTGGATGATAGCACTGGTAGTCGGGATTCTAGTCCTGTTAGATGCTTTTGATATTGTGAGTGCTGCGACAGCTTTTGGCGGGTCGTGCACCGGGATTCTGCTTGGCTGTGTTGGTGGATCAGCGTTGTCGAGTTTTTATGTGGCTGCAGCACTCACGGCGATCTATGGGATCATCTATCTCTGGGGCGTTCAGCCGCTTCGGGAGCTACGGTATCGAGGTTGGCGTATCGTCTTTACTGGGACGCTGATTCAACTCGTGGTTGGCGTCGTCTTAACCTTCTTTTTCGGGTTGAATGGTATAGCACTCGTGCTGATCGAGGTCGCTGTCGGCTGGTACCTTCTGTTTTCTATTCGCTCCTCATTCGTCTACTGACATCATTTGACGGCGATCACGAGCTCATTGCTCTGAGGATCTCATGCTTGCGCTAGGATGCCATTGATGATCGATGAGGGTGAGCAGCAGCATGTTAGGGAAACCCTGTCTGAAGTTGAGGGTACTTTGAGATCTCTTCACCGCGCTTTCGACGTATTGACCGCAGAGATTGGTGCATTGTTAGATCGCCAGGGCGACAGTGCTGGTTAGGTTTTTCGGGACCGCCAAGGCACTAGCTGGGGCCGACAGCATTGAGCTAGCAGTCGAGGGCGGCACCCTCGCACAGTTGATCGAGCGATTGGGTGAGCAGTGCGGCCCAGAGATGAAAGCACTACTCCCGTTTTGTCGGTTTGCTAATGGCTCAGAGGTCCTTGATCTGAGTAGTGCTGTGCCCAGGGCTGGAGAACTTGTTGTACTGCCCCCGGTCTCGGGTGGGTGAGGTCTTGGAATCCGATCGCCGTTTGATGGTTGCGTGACCAATTGGACACGCGATTGTGAGGCGCATCATGAGCTTGCACGATCACGCGGATTGGGTTTTGACGATGGGGTCGTGGTGATAGACGACCACCAAGAAGAACCCACTTTAAACTTTGCTGCCGGGATTTCTGTATTTGAGCGTCGATGATCGTTCATAAGGCGGAAGTTGTTGGCAGGGTATGCGGATGGTGCTACTGGCTAGGTGTTCGTCTATAGCTCTTGTGGTCGTTGGATTCGATGACCACAGACAGAACTGCTCTCACCGAGGTGAGAGCAGTTCTGTCTTGAATATATGCCCCAAATAGAGCTATTGATCCTAAGCCAAAGACGGACGGATCTGAACCATTAGATAGCGTCGGCCAGATTGGATGAGGTCTCGGATGTATGAGCTCCCTCTGCGTCCGAGCAGACCGTGTCGATCATGAGGCGACAGACTACGTAGGGATCCATGTTGGCATTCGGGCGTCGATCCTCAAGCCACCCCTTTCCAGCCTTCGCGGCCACCCACGGAATACGGATGGAGGCACCGCGGTTCGAAACGCCGTAACTGAACTCGTCATAGCGAGCCGTCTCGTGCTTGCCGGTGAGTCTACGCTCGATCCCGTCTCCGTAATTAGCAATATGCTCCTCAACTTTGCGTCCCAGAGCCTCGCACCCGGCGATGATCGGATCGAATCCATTGCGCATCGCTAGGGTCGAGAAGTTAGTATGAGCACCAGCACCGTTCCAATCGCCGGCGACGGGCTTCGCATCCCACCTCACCTCGACATCGAAGTCCTCGGCAATTCGCATCAGGAGCCACCGGGCTACCCAAAGCTCATCACCGATCTCTGGCGGTGCGAGTGTCCCGATCTGGAACTCCCATTGCGCCATCATGACCTCGGCGTTCGTGCCTTCAATATGCAGGCCAGCCTCCATGCATGCGATTGTGTGCGCCTCCACGATGTCGCGACCAACGATCTTTTGGCCACCTACGCCGCAGTAGTACTCTCCCTGTGGAGACGGAAATCCGTTCACAGGCCATCCGAGTGGTCGTCCATCCTTAAAGAAGGTGTACTCTTGCTCGATGCCGAACATCGGCTCCTGATCGGCAAAGCGTTCAGCGGTTTCAACGCATGACGAGCGCGTGTTAGTTGGATGTGGGGTGAAATCGGTTAGCAGGACCTCGCAGAGGACGAGCACATTGTCTCCACCACGGATCGGATCCTGGCACTGGAATACTGGCTGCAAGACGCAGTCAGAGTCGTCACCTGGTGCCTGGTTGGTACTCGAGCCGTCGAACCCCCAGATGTCAGGAGCCTTGCCATCCTGGATGATGCGCGTCTTGTTGCGCATCAAAGGAGTCGGTTTTGTTCCGTCGATCCAGATATATTCAGCCTGGTAACTCATGGTATATTCGCTTTCGGTTTCAGGTGTGACCGACCTCTATGCTGGTGAGCCAGCCGCACTCCAATTGCTACTCCTTTAAGGGTAAGCGATCGAACCGGCGAGTTTGGGGCCTAATGTTAACTCCTTGTAACGATACTGTCAGGTCCACCATACTGAGTATCGGTGAAGCGATCGACTGTTGGAGTATTTTCCTCTGGCTGAGCCACTCGGATGTAGAAGTTGAAACTCAGAACGTCGTCTGGGTCACAGTGAGTGTTCGTCGGTCTGAGCCACCCGAGATCAGTCGTTGTAAGCCAGCCAGAGTCGGACGACGTTTGCACGCGATCTGGATTCGCGACGACAAAGTCGCGCCGGCATCCTCCGGAGCAGGGATGGAGCAATTCCTTTGCCTGTTGACTCTCCACTGCGGTATGGGATGAGTTGTCGACAAGTGCGAAGCATGTAACACAACCGGTGAGAAACCCATGAAAATTTGCGCTCAACCGGTTGTACGCACTGTTAACCGGGGTTTGGGGTTCCCTCAGTTTGAAGGCGTATCGTAGAGGGTGGTGACAGAAAGAAGTTGGTGTCAGGGTGTTCTCGAAAAAACTCTCGGTCAGTTTTGACATCATGGACCTCTTTGTATGATGACCTTAAAAGCCCGTCTCCGTTCCTATCTCGGGACGATCGTGATCGTACTGCTGATTCAGGTGGTTGTGATTGTCGTTCCGGAGGCAGCTGGAGCGACAACCCCTCCTCTACGCGGTACGTATCTTGCGCTTGGTGACTCAATTGCTTTCGGATACGTCCCGGTGCAGGCGCTTCCGACCTATCCGAGTACTTCGTGGTATAACGACCCCGCTCATTTTCGGAGCTACGCGAATGATGTAGCTAGCGCATTGCATCTCCAACTCGTGAACGCCTCCTGTCCCGGTGAGACGACTGCATCGATGATTGATCCACGTGCTCCGAGTAATCGGTGCGAGAATTACATGGGTCATGGAGGGGGGTATCGGCGCTTTTGGCCGCTTCATGTCCGCTACTCAGGCTCTCAGCTGGGCTTTGCCGTGAACTATCTTAGATCGCATCCCCAAACTAAACTCGTCTCGATCGATATCGGTGCTAACGATCTTCGGCTCTGTCAGCTCACTACAAAGGCGCAGTGTCGTAGTGCCAGTGAGAAAGAGCGTCTCGATGCATCATTGCGGAAGAATCTCGGTGTCATCTTTCATGCCATTCGGATCAAAGCCAGGTATCGGGGGCCTATCGTTGCACTCGAGTATTATCCGCTCTTGATCGATGGCCGCCTTGCCGTGCACAGTACCGAAGAGATCAACGCTGTTATTCGTCGAGCTACGTTAGCTGCTAGGGGTTCGACCGCAGACGGATTCGGGGCTTTTGTCTCGGCTGCGGCGCCATACGGCGGTGATCAATGTGCGGCTGGACTTCAGATTCGCTATCGCACCAACAGTTCGGGTGGTCGCTTCATATGTAATATGCACCCTTCTCCTCTTGGAGATCGAGTGATAGCCAAGACCATTCTTGCGGCTCTTCATCAACGCCACGTCACTGATCGAAGGCTTGCGTCCCAGGAGAGTGTTGTGAACGCCTTGAACGGAAAGATTCCAGCTCCTCAGGTACGTACGACGCAAGGGTTGTTGTGAGGTCGACGTCTTGTAACGATCGGACGGCGAGGTGAGGGACTGAGGGTGGGGCCAATACCTCACTGCACTGGGGCCAAATGGGTCGATTGTTTTCAGGCTCAGCTGCCTCTGTGAGATACTCGGTACTCTTCCTACAGAAATTCGCCGAAGAAGAACGGTAAAAGTTTGACGAGACCTAGGACCTGGGGGCCACTCCTGAACAGTCGGAATCCGAAGCCGCACGAAGTCATAGATTGCCATGCGACCTCTCTACATCAACGGAGGGAGATCGTTCGGTAGTTGTGCTATTGGAACGGGACTGTTAGCTACCACCGGGTGCAGACTGCCGATATGTTTCGTCATCCAAGCAGCCAGAGCAGCATGTTGATTATGGATACCCTTTAGTGCGTACTGGTCTCCGGCAATCTTATTTCTCAACTCTGTGGTTGTAAGCGAATCTCGGAGAAGATGGACGGCTCCCGGAGAGATAAAGCTCTGTGTCGCAGTTTCACCATTAGGCAGCGACAGCGGTGGTGAACCCGCTGCCAAGTAACCATGGTAGTTTTTCTGTGCCTGTTGGAGTGCAGTGGAATACGGTACCATTTGATTAGTCGTCGCCGCGTACTGCAAGAGCATCACATTAAGCGTTGCGCTGGCAACGGCCTGTAATAAATAGGACCTTGAAGACTGTTCGATTGACTTGGCGACAGTCGTCTCAATCGTCGACACACTCATCGACGGCGATGTCCTGAGCTCTTGACCAAAACGACTAAGCAGACCGTTCATTTCGAAGCCACGCATCATTTGCCCGATACCTAATGCGGAATCCGTATATTTCCCGTCGCGGACGGTAATACCTCGGGCAGTCATTAGGGCGACATCGGCAGATAGTGATGGCAACTTCGCCTCGGCCTCCCGGACTACAGCACCGGCCTCACCAAACGGAACCGAAGAGGCTGGCTGCGTTGGCGAGACGACGCTCGACGCACGGTGGCTATGGGTAGCTGCTTGTGGTCGAACCGTGCCGTCGGTAAATCCGACGTAGGTGGCCAGTGCGCCCACGATTACGCAGGTGCCCACAGCCAGGACAGCTACTCGCGAACGCGACCAACGTGCATCACGACCTGGGTCCTTGCTCATGTTTACCTCAAAAAGTAATAGTGGATACGTCGATATTGTAATTGACCTAATGTTACCAACATCCGATAACCCAATGGTCCCATCACCTGCGCCGGCGTCAAAGCTCCATTCAGCAAGAGAGGTACGGAACTCAGTTCCTCCAACGTTTGGATCTGAAAATATATGTCCATTCGTATTGTAGATAGATTGAGACTGCTCGTCCAACCAGTAGCGATGGATAATCGACCGAAACGACTTCAAGTGGAGACTCCAGCCGCTGTTTACCCAAGGCTTCGATGTTGCAGTAGCTGAGAGAGCAAGGCCAACCTTTGCCTGAGTGCAATGCAAGGCTTGCTACTCGACCACCGTGTCCTTCACTAAGGATAGAGAGGTTTGTCGAGAATTTGAGTGTGCTCTGATTGTTAAGGCAGCGTCTTCGGCGTGGCGTAGAACAGGTTTTGTAGTGTACTTGACAGCCATAGGGCGCTCAACTACACTGACCATGAGTCAGTGGCTAAACATAACTAGTTAAGCAACCATTAATTTTCAACTTTGCACCAGTTGCGTGCATCGTTGGGTTGGCGTCTGCAAAGCGGTCCGATCAGAGCCGGATCATACTGGGGACGCCATCTCTGGAGTCTGGATCTTCCAAGAATATTGGAGGACGAGTAGCGGTTAACGGATACGACTTCCGTCTACTAGGTGTATAGTGGGTGCCTTCAGGGGTAACGAAGGGGTTTGTAATGACCGAAGATATAAGGCCAACGGTCAAGTCGACTAGGTTGCGACAGAACTCGTTGAGTACGATGGACATCCTTGGCGTATCGCTCGCAGATACCGCTCCCGCAATGAGTTTTTTCTTTTCGTTCGCTGCGATAGCCGCAGCTGCAGGAGTTGCGAGCCCATTGGCGATTATTGTTGCCGCGGTGGCAGTGTTGCTCAAGTTGAACAGCTTGACTGAGTTCACTAAAGTTACGCCGAGCTCGGGATCATATGTGTCCTATATTGGTAAAGCCTTCGGGGCGATCCCCGGCGTGATGACGGCGTGGGCATTGTCGGTCGGCTACATCATCGCTGTTGGCTACGTTATGGCTATCATGGGTGGCTGGACAAGTCTGATCCTGTCGAAGTATGTTCATATCTCGGTGCCATGGGAACCAATCACGATCGTCTTCGTGGCTCTCGTCAGTTTTCTGGTCTATCGGGGCGTGAAGATAAGCGCGCGATGGGCGACGATTGCGTTCGTGTTCGAGCTGTTGTTGATCATCATCAGCATGGTCGCAATCGTGATCACTAACTCATCACATATCAACTTCGCGAGTTTTGAGCCGAGTTTGGTCAGTCGAGGCATATCTGGGATGGGACTCGCTTTCCCGCTCGCGGTCTTCTTGTTCATTGGCGTCGGTAACCCTGGCGCGATGGTAGAGGAGACTCGGAATGCTAGGCGTTCGGTCCCACGGGCTATATATATCGCCACGATATCTGTCGCAATCATCTATGTGTTGATGGCATGGACGACCTCTATTGCGTTCCATAACAACGCTTCGACGATCGGCGGGCTTTCGGCTCCGTTTGTTACCGCTGCCGATAAAGCGCTTGGCCCGGTCTCGGTATTGGTTTATCTCGCTGGTCTTACGAGTACCTTCTCCTCGTTGATAGGTGCCACCACTGCACAGACTCGGATCATTTTTAGTGCTGGCCGGGAGAAGCTACTGCCGAGCGTGCTTGGGAAACTGAGTGATCGCTATGGCACCCCGGTCATCTCTCTCATCGCCTACTCGGTGATCGCGTTGATCATCACCCTTCTCTGGGCGAGCCATGGCAACCCACTCAACATAGCGGGCGACATCGCAACGCTTGGTACGATTCCGATCATTCTCGTCTACCTGGCGCTAAACCTTGCGTTGCCGGTCTACTTCTTTCGCGAACACCGGGATAAGTTCTCGATACTGCGCCACCTGATAATACCTATTCTTGGCGTGGCTGCGCTGGTGCTACCGCTATGGGGGATGATCAAGCCGGGACAACCCTATCCGTTTAACGTATTTCCGTGGATCGTGCTTGCACTCTTGGTTGTGAGTTTCGTCTTTGGTGTGGTGCGGAGTCGTCAGATTCCTGACTTGGGGCAGAAGATTGGGAGCGTGCTCGCCGACGATTTTGAGTAGCCTGAGTGCTGAGCTACCTAGCGAGATCTAGTCGAGGCCAATTCCGTGAGGCTTAGTTGAATGGCATCTCCTTATCTGGTACAGACGGAGTTAGGTGTCATCCCGAGAGAGGCTTGGTTTGTGGTGTGTCGTTCCATCACCTATGTATCTGATGGCTGCATCCATGAGAGTTGCCGCGATACTTGGTAAGGGGAATGTCATGCGATGGATTTATGGCTTACGGCTGAGCCGGTCTTCCAAGACGCCAGCTGACGTGCGTTCACACCAAAACGGGTGATAGCGTCGACTGTGGAGGTGGGAGTTGTCGAGCACTCGTACATGGTTTGAATCGGTCGCCGAGGCAGAGCGTCGTGCTCAGCGCGCGTTACCACCGTCGGTTTTTGCGGCCATTAGGGCTGGTGCTGAGAGTGGGGTCACCTTGTCGGAGAACGTTTTGGCGTTCTCGCAGCTACAGCTCTTGCCGACGGTGGCTGATTTGCCGTCTGATCGCGAACTGGCGACGACGGTTATGGGGATGCCAGTAAGCCTTCCGGTGCTACTGTCCCCGACGGGTGTCCAGGCGGTGCATCCTGATGGAGAGTTGGCAGTAGCTCGTGCTGCGAAGGAGGCGGATACCATAATGGGGGTCTCCGCCTTTGCGTCCTCGCCGGTTGAGGCTATTGCCCAGGTGACTAGCAAGTTTTTTTATCAGACGTACTGGACGGGTACCCGGGAGATGCTGGCCCATCGACTTGAGCGCGCACGAGCGGCTGGTGCCTGCGGACTAATCCTGACCCTTGACTGGTGTTTTGACTTTCGACGTGATTGGGGTAGCCCGTGGATTCCCCAACACCTAGACGCGAGAGCGATCTTTAGATACTTGCCCGAGCTTGTTAGGCGACCGGAGTATGTACGGCGGTATCTAGCGACCGGAGGTCCTCCCGACCTTGGGGTGCCTAACATGGCTGATCTTCGTGGAGAGGTTCCTGGATTTTTCACTGCGTTCGAGGAATGGATGCGCACACCACCTCCAACTTGGGAAGACATTGCCTGGCTTCGGGCACAATGGGGTGGTGCGTTCATGATCAAGGGGATCACGCGCGTAGACGATGCACGCAAGGCAAAGGCCTTAGGTGTAACTGCGATCTCGGTATCCAATCACGGTGGCAATAATCTCGACTCAACTCCAGCCACGATACGTTGCCTACCCGCCATAGTGGATGCGGTCGGCGATGACGTCGAGATTCTCTTGGATGGGGGTATCCGAAGAGGTTCTGACGTCGTCAAGGCGTTGGCACTCGGAGCTCGAGCAGTAATGATCGGCCGTCCCTATCTTTGGGGACTCGCCGCAAGTGGCAGCCTTGGAGTCACCAATGTGCTCGAGATTCTACGGGCGGGGGTTTCAGAGACTTTGTACGCCTTGGGCAAGCGGTCGATTATGGAGCTTGAGCGGACTGACGTGTTGGTGCCAGATGGTTTTGTCATTCGCTCCGACTGCGACAATGGACGAGGTCGATGACAGGAGGGTTGGGTGACTGGGTTGATCCTTCAGCGTCGCAACCTATGACAGACGGGTGAATATCATTGCGAGTCGGTATCGCTCGCGATACCGACGTCACTCCAGAGCCAGAAACTTCGGAGTGCGCTGCACAAACCAGGCTCCAACAAGGATGAGCGCTGCTCCAATCGGCTGGTACCAAATCAGTCGCTCTTGGAGTACTAACACTCCTGCGACTGTCGAAAAGATCGGCATGATTAGGGGTGCGAGCGACGCCCCCAGCGCCCCGACTCGATGGATAAGCGAGTAGCTCAAAACATAGGCAAAACCAGTTCCCATCACTCCTAATAGGAGTACTGCGACGATAGATCGTGGGTTGACGGCTTGAGCACCATGCCAAAAAAGCGGTAAGACGACGAAGGCTTCCAAGGTAGCCATCAGAAGCTGGCCTCCGGCGAGTCCGAGGCGGGTTTCGTCGGTCATGGTGATCGTCTTGCGAACGAAGACGAAACCGACCCCATAGAAGGCGGCGGCTAAGAGACAGGCTCCGCTACCGAGCAGCGATCCAGATGCGATATTGCCCCCGATCCCAACGACGATCAGGACGCCAATGAAGCCCAACACAAGACCGAGTATGCGTCTCGAGGAGGAGTGTTCGATACCGGCCGCGATCGCCACAGGGAAGGTGATGAGTGGCGTCATCGCGTTCAGGAGGCCAGCCAGGATCGCGCTGATATGCGTCTCTCCGTAAGCGAAGAGAATATAAGGTATTGTGTTTGATATGGCTGCAGCGACTGCTAGCTTCCACCAAACTTCGAAGCTGTGAGGAGATGGGAGTTTTTTGGCGCGGACGACCACAAAGATGACGATTGACCCGAGGAGGGTTCGCAGGAGCGCTAATTCCAGAGGTGAGAAGCTTTCGATGCCAACTTTTATGAAAATGAAGGAACAGCCCCAGATCAGCGACAGGGAAAGAAGGGTGAGCATAGCCCTTTTGTTCATGGCGTGATACTTCGTGGCTTGTTGGCTAGTTTTCTCTTCATAGGATCGGCGTTATCCTAGTTCCCACTACGGCTTTCACACATCAGAGTCGCTGCTCACATGGGGTAGGAGCCATTGTGGTGCTATCCTTCGCAGGAATCGGTATGTAGCAAGACACCACCCACACCACCTCTGCTCCTGAAGGAGCCTGGGTGGTGCGGGTGGTGCGGGTGGATTAGCGGTTGGTTGACTCCTGCGCGCGTGGTTCAGATGGAGAGGTGGTGCGGTGCTGCCATGGAGTTCCAAGTCTCCCGAGTAGGTAGCGATCTAGCCCCAGCCATCCAGCGTTCCTCCATGCCAGTACCAACCCGATGCCAAGGATGATAAAGACTGGGTTCGTAGAGATCGCACCGGAGAACACGTAGCTGAAGTTGAGTGCCAGTCCAAAGAAGGCGGCAATAGCAGTGAAGGCTCCAAGGACTAACAGGATCCCAATCGCAAACTCAGCAACGGCGTCCATACGAGCAACAAGCAGGTAGTGAGGAAGTACACCGTGACGGAGGATCGCTACC